>JBKJTK010000312.1:0-6075 GCA_046590875.1 Chiayiivirga sp. | reverse complement strand
ATCGCGGTCGCGGCGACGAAGGCCAGGTCCGAGGCGCGGCTCGTGCGCATCAACGGAAGAAGGCGCGCAACGCAGCGACGGAGCGTTCGATCGCGGCGTCGTCGATATCCAGATGCGATCGAGCGCACCCTCGCCGCGTTGCGCGATTTCTTCGGTTAATGCGCACGAACCGCGCCTCGGATCTCGCCTTCGTCGCCGCGTCCGCGATCCTGTCGCCGGCCTTGCTGGCGCAGGCGCTGCATGTCCGCCGCGTCACGCCGCGCCTGCCGGAAGCCGACGGCGCGCGCGAAGGACGCGGCGGGGCAGGCCTACCGCTGCGACTGCTGATTCTCGGCGACTCGGCGGCCGCGGGCGTCGGCGCCCGCACCCAGGACGACGCACTCGCCGGGCATCTTGCTCGTCATCTCGCACCGAGTTTCGATCTTCATTGGCAATTGCGGGCAGCCACCGGCGACACCACACTTGGCGCGCTGCGACGCCTCGAAGTCGAACCCGACCTGCGCTGCGACGTCGCGCTCACCTCGCTGGGCGTCAACGACGTCACCACCCTGCGCAGCACGCGCGCGTTCCTCGACGCGCAACGAAAACTGATCGATCACTTGCGCACTCGCTGCGGGGCGCGCCTGCTGCTGCTCTCCGGCCTCCCGCCGATGCGCCATTTCCCCGCGTTGCCACAACCGCTGCGCTGGGCCCTGGGTCGTCATGCGCGAGCCCTCGACAACGCGCTCGCAGCATGGATCGCCACCCAGCCCGATTGCGAACACCTGCCCTTTGGCGATCTGCCGGACGCGGCGATGATGGCGAGCGATGGATTCCATCCGGGGCCGGCGATCTACGCGCTGTGGGCCGAGGCGGTCGCCGGACGCATCCTCGAACGATCCCAGCCACCGCGAATGCCAGTCATCGCATCTTGAGCATGGCGTCAGACGCCATCGGCAGGCCGCCCCGGCACTTTAATCGCTGCGTGTTCCGGGTTTGGCGCTGACACCAGTCGCGTTCCCTATCGACGGCGATTTGGCTGCCGCCACTTCGCGCTTGCAAGCCGCCTCATTGCCACTTGTGCACCCAGTCGACAAACGCTTCGCCCTCCATCGGCCTCGCCACAAAATAGCCCTGCCCAATATCGCAGCCGCAGTCACGCAGCATGTCCCAATCCTCTTGGGTTTCTGCGCCTTCCGCCACCGAGGTGATATTCAGCCGATGGGCCATCTCCAGGCTCGACTTCAGGATCAAACGGTTTGACTCGTGGTGGCTTGCATTCGAGACGAAGGATTGGTCGATCTTCAATTCCGTGAAAGGAATGCGCGAGAGTTGCTGCATCGACGCGTATCCGGTCCCGTAGTCGTCGATCGATAGACCGAACCCCTTCATGCGCAGCCGATTGAGGTTCTCCAGAACCGGTCCCACGTTCGTCATCGCACCCGACTCGGTGATTTCCAGCACCATGTGATGCGGCTCCAGCCCCTGATTGCGCACCTGCCAGGTCAGGGCCTCGGCAACGGCTGACAATTCGAGTTGGGTGACCGACAGGTTCACCGAGACGTGGACGTCGAGCCCGGCGTCACGCCAGAGTCGACACTGGCGAGCGGACTGGGCCAGGATAGTGTAGGTCAGCTCTCCGATCTGATGGTTGTCTTCGAGCAGCTTGATGAAGGCGTGCGGCGACACGACACCATGTGCGGGATGGCGCCATCGCGCAAGCGCCTCGGCGCCCTTGACCCGGTCGGTCCGCAGATCGATCTTGGGCTGGAAGAATGGTTCGAACTCCGCGTTGGCCAGCCCCGCCAGGATCTCGTCCACCCGGTAGGGCGAGGCGGCGAGGCGCAGACGCTCCGGGGCGAGGCTTCGATTTCGGTGCAGTGCGATCAGTTCCGCGAAATGTTTTGGCGTTGCGGGCTTCTCGATGCTGCCGAGCAAGCGAATTCCATACGCGGCGCTCATGGTCTCGATCGAGTCCAGCAGACTGCGATCGAGGCTGCTGACGATGATGAGGGAGGCGGTTGCCTTTGCTTCGCCGAGATGACGGATGAAGGCCATGCCGTCCATCCCCGGCATATCGATGTCGGTGACGATGATGTCGAATGGATCGTCCAGATCACGCGTGATCTCGAGCGCGGCAGCGCCGTCCTCCGCCTCGTGCAAGAAGCGCGCGCCCAGACCTTCGAGCATCTCCACCATCATGCTGCGTTGGAACTCGTGATCGTCCACGACGAGAATCGCGAGTCCCTCGGCGCCCCTTCCCCGCTCACTCCTGGCATCGGGGCCGAGTGCCGACCCCGATGACTCATGATCGTTGTGCGGTGAAGTATGCATTCAAGCGCTCCAGTTCATGATCCAGTTGAACCCGCAGTACCGTCGCGGCGGGCAGGTCGCCCGTCCGCGCGGCGTCCTCGATCCGATGACACACCGATGCAAGCGCCCTCGCGCCAACCAGTCCGCTTGCCCCTTTGATGCGGTGTGCGGCGCGCGTCATTGACGGGAGGTCGTCGTTATTCAGAGCGGTCTGCAACGCCGTCGCATCGACATGATTGGCGCGATGAAAATGGGCAAGGATGCGGCGCACAGCGGCGGGCTCTCCCTGGGCCAGGCCGTGAAGGACCACCGGATCAACAGGATCGTTCGATGTCACGTTTGCAGACGGTGTCGGCCTCGTCCCCGGCATATGCCGAAGCGGAAGCCAACGCCCCAACTTGTCCTCCAGCGCGCGAAGGCTGGTGGGTTTGGCCACGAAGTCGTCCATGCCGGCATCCAGACAGGCCTGAACGTCACCGCTGAGCGAATTGGCGCTACAGGCAATGATCGGCATGCGGCGCTGTCCGCCGGCCGCCTCCCTCTGGCGGACGCGTCGGCTCAAATCGGAGCCGCTCATTCCCGGCATATTGCAGTCGGTCAACAGCAATGCGAAGCGCGCGGACGACAACATCACCAGCGCTTGCTCGCCGCCGTCGGCCGCCTCGCAGGCGTAACCCAGCGCGTTGAGCTGCTTGCGCAAGATCATGCGATTCGTCGGTTGATCGTCGACCAACAGCACCAGCGTGCCTTCCGCCTGCGCGACGGCCACGCTGGGTGCAAGTAACTTCTTTCCGCCCGGTTCGACCGATTCCTCGACCGCGACCGCAAACGCATTCTCGCTACAGACGGTGACGGGCAGGCCGAGAGCGATGCCAGTCCCTTTTTCGGATTCGCTCAACATATGCAAATCTCCCTGCTTCAGCCTCGGCGGATGACGTCGAATCGCAAGCCCAAGTCCCGTGCTGAAAAAAGCGTGGGGTGACGACGGCATCGATCGGCTCGAATGGCGGGTTGTCTGGGGATTCCGCCAAGGACAAGGATTAAAGAGTCCCCTCCGTTTAGGTTTACTCGTAAAGCGATGGCCGGATCGCTCAGCGACTGCGTCGCGAGAGCGGCCCTGGAACGTCACAAATTGTTACGCAGGAATCGCATCAAGTTGTCGAACACAGCGACGTGGCTCACGCGCGCGAGTTAGTCAGTCGGCAGATGTCGTTTGTGTTGTTGGCAACCGACGAGTCGTCGCCGCAGAGGCGAATCAGAAAAATTTCTGCCGCGGCACGCGCCGCAGCTTGGTGAACTCGGAGAACTCCCACGCGCGCACGCCCAGAAAGAGACTAACGCCGTGCCGCTCGGTGGTCGGCAGGGCCAGGTCCGCTGCCACGAGGTCATCGAGCTGTCGCGCGAGCGCCTCCATGCCCTCGTGCAGCTTGCGCACGGATGCGCGCGACAGCATGCCGCCGACGAACTGCATGCGGTCACCGGGCTCGTCGAAGCGCGTGGCGATGAACTCCGGCAACACGCGCTCGGCGAAATGTCGCTGGATCGGACCGTCCTTGCGCCAGGCGAAGTTGCGCGCCGTGCGCAGTTTGATGCGGTCGAACGGCATCATTTCGATCAAGCCGAGGCGTTCGAGCCGGATCAGCATGCGTGTCAGCTCGGGTTTGGTGAAGCGGAACATCGCGAGGATTTCCGCTTCGCTCCATCGATTGAGCACAAGAAACGTGGTCAGCAGCAGGGCGGGATCGCGCATCAGCTCGCGCTCCTGCTCGGGGGTGAGCTCGGTCACCAGCGGTTGCACGGTTTGGGCGAGCGCAACAACGTCGGCGATGTCGACATCGATCCAATCGCAAAGGCGCTCCAGTCGTTCCAGCGACAACTCGCCACGCGCAAACAGGCGCTTGACGCTCGCCTCGCTCAACTCGAGCACGGTGGCCGCCTCCGCATACGTACGGCCGCGCGCGCGCAACAGGCGTTTCAGCGCCGCATGGATGGTGAGCGTCTGGCGCATCGAAGTATTACTCCGTAATACCGAGTAGCGTACAGCATGCACTATTCCAGAGTTTCGTTGCGCCCGACGATCCCGACCGCGTAGCGTCCCACCATCGTCGCTGCGTAGGGAAAGCCCATGGAACCCGTCGTCCTCGTTGTTGCCGTCGCCGCCGTGATGATTGCGATCGAGCGCATCGCACCCGGCGTGACACAGCCAAGCGTGCCGCGCTGGATCGCGCGGGTCGCGGCGCTCAACGGAGCGCAAGTCGGCGTCGTGTATCTCGGCGCCTGGAGTTGGGACCGCTGGCTCCCGCAGTTCCGAGTCTTCGACGGCGGTGCGCTGCCGCCGTTCGCCGGCGCGCTGATTGGTTACGTCGCGATCACGTTCGTCTTCTACTGGTGGCACCGGGCACGCCACGAGCTGCCGCTGCTGTGGCGCTTGCACCAGGTGCACCACAGCCCGGCGCGAATCGAGGTTGTCACGAGCTTCTACAAGCATCCCCTGGAGATCGCGATAAACGGCGTGCTGTGCAGCACCGTGCTCTACGTCCTCGTCGGCTTGCCGCCGGCGACGGCCGCGACGGTCACTGCGATCACCGGCGTCGCCGAACTCGTCTATCACTGGAATGTGCGCACGCCCCACTGGCTCGGCTGGTTCTTCCAACGGCCCGAGATGCACCGGCGGCATCACGAGCTCGGCTGGCACCGCAGCAACTATTCGGATCTGCCGATCTGGGACCTGATGTTCGGCACCTACGACAATCCGCGCGAAACGCCAGTCACGTGCGGCTTCGACGGCACCAAGGAATTGCAGCTCGGACGCATGCTGCTCGGGAGAACACCCCGATGAAAGCCACATCAGCACTGACCAGCGTGTTTCTGATCGCGCTGGGTTCATCGCAGATGCTGGGCGACCTGCTCGGCGCGCCGCGGCTCAAGGCGCTCGCGTCCGCGACGCAGGTCGCGCCCGCGATGAAGGTCTCACCGCTAGGCGCGGCGGAGAAAGGGAACGGAAGGAGTTACGCGCGCGCAATTCCCCCCTGCCCCCTTTCTCCCGGACGTCGTAGTCCAATGCTCCGCGTCACGTCAGATCGTAGCGATCGAGATTCATCACCTTGTTCCATGCCTTCACGAAGTCACGCACGAACAGCGTCTCCGAATCGCTGGACGCGTAGGCCTCGGCGAGCGCGCGCAGCTGGGAGTTCGATCCGAACACGAGATCCACGACCGTGCCGGTGACCTTGAGCTCGCCGGTCTTGCGATCACGGCCTTCCAGCACGGCATCCGGCGCACCGGATTTCTTCCACGTCGTATTCATGTCCAGCAGGTTGACGAAGAAATCATTGGTCAGGTCTTCGGTGCGCTGACTGAAGACGCCGTGCTTGGTTTGCGCGAAGTTCGCACCCAGGGTGCGAAGTCCACCCACCAGCACCGTCATCTCCGGTGCGGTCAGCGTCAGCAGGTTGGCCTTGTCCACCAGCAACGCGGCCACCGAGTCTTCGTATCCCTTCCGAGCGTAGTTTCGGAACCCGTCTGCCATCGGCTCGAGCGGCGCGAATGACGCCGCATCGGTCTGTGCCTGCGAGGCGTCCATGCGGCCCGGCGAGAACGGAACCTTCACCTCGTGGCCCGCCTTCTTCGCTGCCGCTTCGATCGCCGCGCAGCCACCCAGCACGATGAGGTCGGCGATCGACACCTTCTTGCCACCGGACTGCGCGCCATTGAAGGCGATCTGGATCGCTTCCAATGTCGAAAGGACCTTCGCAAGTTCCGCAGGTTGGTTGACCTCCCAAT
>JBKJTK010000309.1:0-14009 GCA_046590875.1 Chiayiivirga sp. | reverse complement strand
CTGGCCCTGATCCAGCGCGGTCAGGCCCTCCATGCGGTACTTCACGTCGGGATGAGCGGCGAGAAAACTCTCCGTCAGTACCTGCGCTTTGGGGCTGCCTTCGTCTTGAGCGAAGACGGGAGTGACGGTGGCCAGGAAGAGTGCGAGGACAAGTAGAGTGCGCATGGGGGCGGTCTCCTCGATGCAGGAAAGATTCAAGGCATTCCGGGTGCAGACCCGATGCCCTGCCGGTCTCATTCAGACGCCACTGCAACGATCAGCGTCGCGACGGCGTGCTTTGTTCCCGACGTAGCCTGCGGATGCGATGTGACGGGCGAAAGTGCCGTCAGTCTTGCTCGCGCAACAACGTGTTCGGGCGCCGGCAATGGCCAACCCGGACTGACGGCGGCACAATGACGCCCCTCGTTTGCCAACGCCCGATGAGCCTCAACCTTCCCCAACGCGCCGCGGTCGAGTACTGCGACGGGCCGCTGCTGGTGCTTGCCGGCGCCGGTTCGGGCAAGACGCGCGTCATCACCGAGAAGATCGCGCATCTCATCAAGCGCAAGTATCTGCCGGGCAACAAGATCGCGGCGATCACCTTCACCAACAAGGCCGCGCGCGAAATGCGCGAGCGCGCCGCGAAGCTGGTAAAGGGCAGTGCGGCCGAAGGCCTGACCGTGTGCACCTTTCATGCAATGGGCTTGAAATTCCTGCAGATCGAACACGACCACGCCGGATTGCGGCGCGGCTTTTCTGTTTTCGACAGTGACGATTCGGCCGGCGTGCTGAAGGAGTTGCTGCCGAAAGGCTCGAAACCCGACGCACTCGATGCGCTGCGCAGCCTGATCTCGCGCGCCAAGAACGAGGGCTTGTCGCCTGAGGCCGCGGCCGAACGCGCGCTCAGCGCGCGCGAGCGCGAAGCGGCCGATCGTTATGCGCAATATCAGCGTCGACTCACCGCATTCAACGCCGTCGACTTCGACGACTTGATCCGCCTGCCGGTGCAATTGCTCGATGCCAGTGAGGAACTGCGCACCGCCTGGCGCGAGCGTTTGCGCTATCTGCTGGTGGACGAATACCAGGACACCAACACCGCGCAGTCACGTCTGCTGAGCCTGCTGGCCGGTCCGCGCGGCGCCTTCACCTGCGTGGGCGACGACGACCAGTCGATCTATGCCTGGCGCGGCGCGAATCCGGAGAACATCGAGCAGCTGGGGCGCGACTATCCGGCACTGCGCGTGGTCAAGCTGGAACAGAATTACCGTTGTGTGCGGCGCATCCTGCGCGCCGCGAACGCCTTGATCGCGAACAACCCGCACGCGCATCCCAAGCAATTGTGGAGCGAGCACATCGAAGGCGAACCGCTGCGCGTGTTCGAGTGCCGCGATTCCGAACACGAGGCCGAGCGAGTCGCCGACGAGGTGGTGTTCCTGGCGCAGAAGCACAAGGCGCAATGGAGCGAGTTCGCGATCCTGTTCCGCGGAAATTTCCAGTCGCGGCCGCTGGAAAAAGCCCTGCAGTTGCGTCGCGTGCCGTATCACCTCAGCGGCGGGACCGCGTTCCTGGAACGGCAGGAAGTGAAGGAAGCGCTGGCGTGGCTGCGCCTGATCGCCAATCCCGAAGACGATGCGGCCTTCCTGCGCGCGGTAACCTCACCCAAGCGCGAGGTCGGCAGCGCGACGCTGGCGAAGCTGGGCGAACTCGCCGGCCACGCGCAGGCGAGTCTTTCGCGCACCGCCGAGCGAATCGACGTCCTGAAGCAACTGCCGTCGCGGGCCGCGAGTGCGCTCGATGGCTTCACACAGATCCTGCGTCGCCTGCGGCAAGCCGCCGCGAGTGAAACGGCGGGCGCGCTCTGTCGTCGCCTGATCGAGGACAGCGGTCTGCTCGCGGCGTTGCGCGCGGAATGTCGCGATGAAAGCACATTCCAGCGCCGACGCGGCAATCTGGATGAACTGGCGCAATGGTTCGACGCGGCCGGCAAGGGCGACGCCGGCGCGCTTGCCGCGCAGCTCGCGCTGCTCACGCATGCGGATCGCGACGAGCCCGGCAACGCAGTGCGTTTGATGAGCCTGCACGGCTCGAAAGGACTGGAGTTCGCCTACGTGTTCGTGATCGGCGTGGAGGAGGGCACGTTGCCGCACGAGGCCAGCATTGAAGAGGGCCGGTTGGAGGAAGAGCGGCGTCTGATGTACGTCGGCATCACCCGCGCCAAGGCCTTGCTGCATCTGAGTTACTCGCGCCATGCGCGACGTTTCGGCGAGACCCGGCGTGTGCTGCCGAGCCGGTTCCTCGATGAACTACCTGCCGGTGAACTGCACTGGATCGGCCGCGATGTCGAGCAGGATGCGGCCCGCACCGAAGAACGCGCCGGAGCGACGATCGCCGGTCTCAACGCGCTATTCGCCGACTGAGCGTAGCGAAAGCGCAGCCCGCAGCGCGGGCGTTGCCAGCGCAGCTGGCCGACTGAGCGTAGCGAAAGCGCAGCCCGCAGCGCGGGCGTTGCCAGCGTCGCTGGTCGAGTAAGGCAAGGCGCGCGCGGATGTCATTGCGCACGGCTACACTCGCTTCATAACCATTGACGAGGGCAAGACCATGATTTCGATTCGCTGGCTTTCGGCGACGCTGCTTGCGGCCATGCTCGCCGCGTGCAACGCGGTGCCGGTCAAGAAACCGATCGAAGCGGTGCCGATGGCCACCGCCACGCACGAGAACCTAAACGCCGTCCTCTGGATGCAGACCGCCACTGAGTACGAAGCCACGGTGCGCGGTGTCTATGCCGCGGCACGCGTCCGTCTCGACCTCGCACTCGCGGATCCGGCATGGAACGCGTTGCCCGACAACGAGCGCAGCGACGGCTTCGAATCGCGGTCGCCGGCGATCATCGTCGACGCCGATGAGACCATGATCGACAACTCTCCCTTTCAGGCCCGCGCGGTACGCGACGGGGGCGGCTTTCTCTACGAGAACTGGCAAGCCTGGGTACACGAGCGTCGCGCCCGTGCCATGCCCGGCGCGGTCGAGTTTGCGCAATACGCGTCCGAGCGTGGCGTGACGATTTATTTCATTACCAACCGCGACGCCCCGGCGGAAACTGAAAGCACGGTCGCCAACCTGCGGGCACTCGGATTTCCTATCGCCGTCGATGCTGCCAACGTGCTGCCGCGGGGCGACACCCGCGCCCCGGGGCGCGAAAAGAGCGAACGGCGACGCTGGGTCGGCGCCCGCCATCGCGTCCTGTTGCTCTTGGGCGATAACCTTGGCGATTTTTTGGACGGCGTTGGGACCACAATCGCAGCGCGTAAGGCGCTGATGGCTCCATATGCCGATTGGTGGGGCGTACGCTGGTTTATGCAGCCGAACCCGAGCTATGGCTCTTGGGAGGCGGCAATTTTGCTGGCGTGCGACGAGAACGGCAAGACTGACCCCATCGCCTGCAAGCGCGCTTTGATGCGTCCAGAATGATTAAAAACAATAGGTTAAATGAAGTTATCTAAGGTGTTGCATTAAAAAAGCTCGGCAAGTAAGATCCGGTTAGCCTCGTCAGAAGGCCTGCATCCTGGAAGTCCATTACCCAAGCATTGCGCCCACAACCAATAAGAAAGACTCCGGCGAAAGGCCGGCACTAACGGGAGGCCCCAAGCCTCCCGTTTCTTTACGCAGGTCCTTCTGCAGGAGCCCGCACATCCTTGTGCGGATTTCTCACCGCTGCCGCGGTAACGGCAAGAGACCTCGCGCAAGCGTGATTGCGGGAGGCGGTCAATCTGCGAACGGTGCACCCAACGCACCGTTCTGCTGGCCGTCGATGCAATCAAATCGGTCCGCAGTACCGTCTTTCCCTGGTCAATAGCCATCCTTGCCAAGCGCGTTGCTGCTCGCCAAGATGGCGGCCTGATTTTTATCCGCCCCGGAGTTCTCCCATGAAACGTTTTGCCGCGCTGGCCTTTGCCGGCCTCACCGTTGTCGCCCTGGCCGCTTGTCAAAAGGAAGAAACCGCAGGCGAGACCCCGGCTGTCACTGCGAAAGCAACCTCGACGCCGGACCGCGCGATCACTGAAATTGCCGAGAAGCTGAAGGCCGGCGATGTACTGGCCGTGCTGCAGATGTCGGTGCCGCCCAAGCACTACGACAAGATGAAGGCCGACTTCCAGACCAAGTCCAAGGCCGAGCCGATCACCGAAGAAGATCGCGCCGAGTTCGCCATGATGATGGGCAAGCTCACCGCGGCCGACGCCGAGACCACGCTGTTTGCCGAAGCCGAGCCCGAGCTGGCGAAGTTCGAGACCGAGATGGCGGCGCAGATGCCGATGATGATCGGCATGGGCCAGGGCTTCGCGATGCAGGCGATCCAGGCCAACGAGAAGTTGACCGAGGCGCAGAAGAAACAGGCCGGTGACGTGGTCGGTGCCATGGCCGGCTGGTTGCAGGGCGTGCAGCTGGCCGATCGCGAGCTGGCCAAGCAGGCGATCGCCAAGACCGTCGCGACCGCGCGCACGCTTGAACTCAAGACGCTCGACGAAGCCCGCGCGCTCGATTTCGAACCGGCCATGGCGAAAGCCGGGGTGGCGTTCAACGGCGTCAAGGAGGTGCTCTCGGTGTACGGCCTCAAGCTCGACGAGACCTTCGACAGCATCAAGACCCAGGTCATCTCGCAGGAAGGCAACAACGCGGTGGTGAAGGTCGACTACCAGATTTTCGGCCAGCCGCTTTCGTTCGAGACCGCAATGGTGCAGATCGACGGCCGGTGGTACGGCAAGGACACAGTCGAGCAGCTGGAGAAGGAATTGAACAAGCCGGCCGAAGTGGCGGCGCCCGAGGGCGAGGCCGAGGCTGAAGCCATCGAAGCCGAAGCCGCGCCTGCAGGCTGAGGCCCCGCTTCGGCCCCGGGTCGCGCGTCGAATCCGCGACGCGCGACCCACGGCGGCCGCGTCGCGCGCCGCGGCATAATCCCCGCATGAACATGCCCACGTCAGACGGCCGCGAGCGCGTTCCGTTCCTGTTCCGCGCGCTCGGGCGCCTGATCGCGCCTTGGCTTGTAATCCGGCGCGAGCCCGCTACCAGCGACACGCCCCTGGTACGGCCGGACCTGCCGGTGTGCTATGTGATCGAGCGCTACGGGCTGTCGAACGCGCTGATCCTGGAACAGACCTGTCGCGAAGCCGGGCTGCCGTCGCCGCTGGTGGAAATGCCCGGTGGCGACCTGGTGGGAAAAAAACGCGCCCTGGTCGCGCTGTCGCGGCGCCAGGGGTACTGGTTCGGAAGGCCCAAGACCCGCACCCATTCTGAAGGGATCGCACACCTGCTGACCGCGCTGCAGGCCGATGCGACACTCGATGTTCAACTGGTGCCGGTATCGATCTTCGTCGGTCGCGCACCGGATCGGCAGTCGGGCTGGTTCCGCGTGCTGTTCGCCGAGAACTGGGCGATGGTCGGGCGCTTCCGGCGGTTCCTCGCGGTACTGCTCAACGGCCGCCACACCATCGTGCGCTTCTCGCCGCCGGTGTCCTTGCGCGAGGCGCTGGCCGAGAATCTTCCGCCCGAACGCAGTGTGCGCAAGCTCTCGCGCGTATTGCGCGCGCACTTTCGCCGAATCCGCACCGCGGTCATCGGACCGGATCTGTCGCATCGCCGCACTCTGGTCGACGCATTATTGGCGAGCGAGCCGGTGCGACGCGCAATCGCCGACCAGGCACGACGCGACAATAGCAACTACGCCCAGTCTTGGCGCCGCGCACAACAGTACGCGATGGAGGTCGCGGCCGATTATTCGCACACCGTGGTGCGCTCGCTCTCCTTCGTACTGACGCCGTTCTGGAACAAGATCTATCGCGGCGTGGCGATGCACCATTTTGAATCGGTGAAGGAGGTCGCGCCCGGACACGAGGTCATCTACGTGCCCAGCCACCGCAGCCATCTCGACTATCTGCTGCTGAGTTACCTGATGTACGGCAATGGCGTGGTGCCGCCGCACATCGCGGCTGGCGTGAACCTCAATCTACCCGTGGTGGGGTCGATTCTGCGTCGCGGCGGTGCGTTTTTCCTGCGCCGCAGCTTCAAGGCCAATGCGCTGTATTCGGCGGTGTTCAGCGAGTACGTCGCTACATTGATCGGGCAAGGCGTGTCGATGGAATACTTCATCGAAGGCGGACGCTCGCGTACCGGGCGACTGCTCGCACCCAAGGCCGGCATGCTGGCGATGACGGTGCGCGCTTTCCTGCGGCAGTCGCGCCGCCCGGTGTTGTTCCAGCCGGTCTATATCGGCTACGAGAAGCTGATGGAAGGGCGTAGTTATCTGGATGAACTCTCCGGCAAGCAGAAAGAGAAGGAATCGATCTGGGGTCTGTTGGCGGGCATTCCCAAGGTGCTGCGTTCCAACTACGGCCGGGTTGCGGTCAACTTTGCCGAGCCCATTCGACTCGACGAGATTCTCGAGAAGCACGCGCCGGACTGGCGCGAATACAGCGGCGATTCCGAGCGCAAGCCGGAGTGGATTGGCGCCGTGACCGACGAACTGGCGCAGCGCATCCAGGTCAATATCAACCGCGCCGCGGACGTGAATCCGATCAACCTGCTGGCGCTCGCCTTGCTGTCCACGCCCAAGCACGCGATGGCCGAAAGCGACCTGCTGGCGCAACTGGAGTTGTCGAAAGCGCTGCTCGCCGCGGTTCCCTATTCGGATCGAGTCACCGTGACCGAGCTGACGCCGACGCAGATCGTGGCCTACGGCGAGGAAGTGAAGACCCTCGTCCGCACCCGCCATCCGCTCGGCGACGTGCTCGCGTACGAGAGCGAGCAGGCGGTGCTGCAGAGCTACTTCCGCAACAACGTGCTGCACTTGTTTGCGGGTTCGGCGTGGGTCGCGTGCTGCTTCCAGACCAATCGCCGTATGAGCCGCGCCGGCGTGGTGCGACTCGGACGTCTGGTCTATCCCTTTCTCAAGCAGGAGCTGTTCCTGCCGTGGAGCGACGAGGAATTCAGCGAGTGTCTGCAAGCCACGATCACGGTGCTGGTCGAGCGCGGCCTGTTCAAGTTCGATCCCGAGTCGGGCTACCTGCAACGCGGCATGGGCCAGACCGATGAAGTGTTCCAGTTGCGCATCATCGCGCACTCCTTGCTGCACTCGTTCGAGCGCTACTACATCGCGATTGCGGTGCTGGTGAAGAACGGCCCTGGCACCATCAGCGGCAGTGAGCTGGAGAATCTCTGCCATCTCACTGCGCAGCGTTTGTCGTTGCTGTATTCGCAGACGGCACCGGAATTCTTCGATCGCTCGTTGTTCCGCGGTTTCATCGTGAAGCTGCGCCAGCAAGGGTTCGTGCGCAGCGATGAACGCGGCAAGCTGGTCTACGACGAACGCCTGGAAGGCTGGGCCAAAGAGTCGAAGATCATTCTGTCGCGCGAGTTGCGCCACTCGATACTGAAGATCACCCCGGAAATGGCGCGCGCGGCCGCGGCGGAAACCGTACCTGAGCCCGCCGAAGCGAAGACCGAGGCCGAGAGCGAGTAGATCTATCTCAGGATGTCCGAACCGATAACCGCCAGACCTCAGGCGTCGAGATCCGGAATTAGCTTGCTCTCCAGCCAGGCGATCATGTCCTTGATCCGGAGCTTGCGTTTCTTCAGGCGTTTGAGCTGCAACTCGTCGGTCTTGAGGTTAGCGGATATCGCTTCGATCGCGGCGTCAAGATCGCGGTGTTCGATGCGCAGCTCGGCGAGCTGGCGGGCGAGGTCGGCGGGATCGATCGGCTCCATGCGCGGGACACTCGTGGGGACCGGCATAGTTCGCGGCTTTCGCGGCGTGTAGTCAAGAGACGTTTGCGCAAAGGACGCGAGGGAAAAGCAGAGAGATCGCAAAGGAAGCGGAAATGGACCGCGGAACCTGTCGATTCCTCGTCGCAAACTGGAACTTCCTTTGCGCCCTCGCACTGTTCTTCCTTGCGTCCATTGCGCAAACATCTCTTGCCTCCAGCCACCGGCATACTCTGGGCGGTACAATGCGCGCCCTCTGTCGCGCCCCAAACTGACTCATGCTGTTCCGCAATCTGACGCTGTTCCGCTTTCCGTCTTCGATCCGTCCCGCGCTGGAAAAACTCGACGAACATCTGCCCGAAGCCGCGCTCAAGCCGGTCGGTCCGCTGGAACTGTCCTCGCGTGGTTTTGTGTCGCCATTTGGACGCGGCGAGGAAGCGCTTTCGCACCGCATCGGCGATTGCGTGCTGTTGACGCTGGGTGGCGAAGACAAACTGCTCCCGTCGGCGGTCATCAACGAAGCGCTTGCGACCAAGCTAGACGCAGTACGCGAACGCGAAGGCCGCCTTCCGGGCGGACGCGAGCGCAAGCGGCTCAAGGACGAAGTGCTGACGGACCTGTTGCCGCGAGCGTTCGCACGGCCGATGCGCGTCAACGGCTATCTTGATCTCGGGCTGGGGTGGCTGGTGGTCGATACGTCGAGCCGCAAGACCGCGGAGAGTTTCGTCACCGCAATACGAGAAGCCTTGGGCTCCTTCCCGGCCTTGCCGGTGAACGCGGAATCCAGCCCGCGTGCGCTGCTGACCGCGTGGATTTCAGGCGAGGCGATGCCGAAAGGCTTCGAACTCGGCGACGAATGCGAGCTGCGCGATCCGGTCGATTCCGGCGCGATCGTGAAGTGCAAACGCCAGGAGCTCGACAGCGACGAGGTGCGCGAGCATCTCAAGGCCGGCAAGCAGGGATTCCAGCTCGCGCTCACTTTCGAGGAACGCCTGGATTTCGTGATCGGTGAGGACATCGTGGTGCGCAAGCTGCGTTTCCTCGAAACCGCAACCGAAGCGCTGGAGCGCGATGACCGCGACTCGTTACGGGCAGAGATCGACGCGACGTTTGCGCTGATGAGCGGTGAACTCAAACGCTTGCTGGAGCGATTGACCGACGAATTCTCGCTGAGCGCCGCCGACGCTTGACGCCACCGCTCACACAGGCAAGCTGGCGCCCGTGAGTTCCTACCTCCGCCGCTTCTTCGCCCCCGACATCAAGACTGCGCCACGCCCACGCGCGCAGGAACGCGAGACCTTGCAAGTTGTGTTGCCCGATGGTCGCGAAGTTCCCGTGCTGCGGGTGCGTGATCCGCGTGCGCGCCGGATCAAGCTGCTGGTGTCGGAGAATGGCGCCCGCCTCACCGTGCCGCTGCGGGCCTCGTTGCGCGAAGCCGAACGCTTCATGGGCACGCACCTGGAGTGGCTCGCGGAACAACTCGAGCGGCGCGCACCACCGGTTGAAGCGCCGCCGTTCGGTTTCGGCGATCCCGGGCCGTTGCCTCTGCGGGGCGAGCGCTGTGCGTTGGATTGGCGTGAAGGCCGGTTGCTGCGGATCGAAATCGGCGAAGGCGGCATCGTCGTTACGCAGCCAGCACTGGCGAATGAGGCCTCGCTGCGGCGCGCTCTGAAAGAGTTTTACCTGGCCGAAGCGCGTCGCGATGTCGGCCGCTGGTTGCCGAAATATTTGCCGGCCTTGCCGCGCGCGCCGCGCGCCTTGCGCATCCGCCCGCTGCGGTCGCTTTGGGGCTCCCTCAGCCCAGACGACGGACTCTCGCTCGATCTCGCGCTCGTGCTCGGCCCGCCCGCCGCGTTCGAGTACGTGCTGGTGCACGAGCTGTGTCATCTGATCCACGCGAATCATTCGCGTGCGTTCTGGCGCGAGGTCGATCGGCGTTGCCCGGAATGGCGCGCGCAACGCGCCTGGTTCCGCGGCGAAGGCCTGGCGCTGAAGGCTGAACTCAGGCGCTTGACGGGGCCGTAGCCGACAGGAATTCGCGGATCGCTGCGGCCACCGGCGCCGGGTTTTCCAGGTGCAGATGATGGTTGCCAGGCAGCACGACCTCGCGCAAATCGCGCACACAGGCCATGCGTTCGCGACGCAGTGCGACATCGAAGTAAGGCTGCGATGGGTCGGCGGCGATCAACAAGGTCGGACATTCGATCGCAGCGAGCCATTCGCGAATCGCGGCCTCCTGAATACGCAATGGACTGGCGATCTTCAGTCGCGGATCGCTGCGCCACATGTAGCCGCCGTCGACCGCCATCAGACTGCGTTTCACCAGCAGACCGGCGGCGCGTTCCGACAGCCCGTTCGCGCGCATGCGCGCAGCGACCGCGTCGGATATCTCGCGGAACACCCGCAGCTGTTTGTCTCCGGCGGTTGCACGTTCGTCCAGCCCGATGCGCAGCGAAGCGACCGCGGTCCCCGGCTTCGCACCCAGCGGCCCCAGCGCTTCGATCAAGAGCAGGCGTTCAACCTTTTCCGGCCGTGCGGCCGCGAGCACCGACGCCACCGCACCGCCGAGCGAATGCCCCAGCAGCATGCAGCGCTCCCAACCCAGCGCATCGAGCGCGGCGAGCGCGTCGTCGAGATAGTCAACATAGTGATACCAACTACGCGCCGGACGATGGGCGGAATGGCCGTGGCCGGGAAGATCGAGCGCGACCAAGTCAAGTTCGGGCAGGCATTCCGCGAGTGGTGCGAAGCTCATCGCGTTGTCGAGCCAGCCGTGCAGTGCCAGCACGCGCAGTCCGTGGCTGCCGGTGCGGCGGGAGTGGCCGCCGTAACGACGCGCAGCCAAGCCACGACCGTCGCGATCGAGCACGAGGTCTTCGGCGCGAGCCACATCAGTTTCAGTCATGCGCAAACTCCGGCCAACCTGCGCCGTGGCGTCGCACCAGCGCGGCGAGCGCGGCGATGTGCGCGGGACCGGCGTTCAAAGCCGGAACGTAGGTCAGGCGCTCGCCACCGGCCTCGATGAATTCCTCGGCGCCGCGAATTGCGATCTCCTCCAGCGTTTCGAGGCAATCCACGGCGAAGCCAGGACTGACCACGTCTAGCTGCCTTATTCCGTTTGATCCCAGCAATTTCAAGGTTTCGTCGGTATAGGGCTGCAACCACCGCTCACGTCCAACCCGCGACTGAAAGCAGAGCTGCCATTCGGTCTCCGACAGACCCAGCCTCGCGGCGATCTCGCGCGCGGAAAACTGGCATTGGGAGAAGTACGGGTCGCCAGCGTCGACGTAACGCTGCGGCAGGCCGTGGAACGAGAACAGCAGTCGCTCGCCGCGCGGGCCCGTCTGCCAGTGACGCCGGATCGAATCAGCGATGGCGTCGAGCCAGGCCGGTTCGGCGCAGTAGTCGGCGATGGTGCGCAGCTCTGGCATCCAGCGCCAGCCGCGCAGCTCGTCCACAACTGCGTCGAACACGGAGGCCGTGGTCGTTGCGGAGTACTGCGGATACAGCGGCAGCACGATCAGCCGCCGCATGCCCTCCTTCTGCAACTGGCGGAGGACCGATGCAATCGAAGGCTGGCCGTAACGCATTGCCAATCGCACCGGCACCGCCAATCCAGCCTCGGATAACGCCCGATCCAGCCCAGCCGCGAGGCGTTCGCTATGCACCCGCAGTGGCGAACCTTCGGGCATCCAGATCGAGCGGTAAGCAGCGGCCGAGCGTCCCGATCGGAACGGCAGAATCGCCCCGTACAGAATCGGTAGCCAGATCGCGCGGGGAAGTTCGATAACACGCGGATCGCGGAGGAACTCCGCCAGATAGCGACGCGTTGCCGCCGTGTTGGGCGCAGAAGGCGTGCCAAGATTGACCAATAGCACCGCACAGCGCACCGCGCTTTCGGGGAGAGGGTCGGGCGATGCGAGAAATTTGCGCGGCATACGGCGGACGCCGTGGCCGCGTCGAATGACCGGCTTCGCGCCCGTCACCCCGCTTCTCCACCGGCTAAGACCTTGATTCAAAGGTGGAAGCTGGTTATTCTAAAGGCCGCGCCCGAAACGGCGCGGTGACGATTACAAATATTACTAGAAAGGACGACACCGATGCGTCCCCTGCTGGGTCGGCTGATGGCCGGCTTGATGGCACTACTGCCCCTGACCGCGGTAGCCGATCCGATCGGCTATGCCGTCGGATTTGATCGCCTGTACCGCATTGATCTGGCTACGGGCCAGGCAACGCCCGTCGGGACGAGAGGCCTCGGATTCAATGATGTCGAAGGCTTGGCCTTCAGCGCCAACGGCGTGCTCTACGGAGTGGCCGATGCCACGGCCGGTGCGGGCAGCGGCGCAACCGACCTGCTGATCACCATCGATATTACGTCGGGCACCGGCGCGCTGGTTGGCGCGATGCCCGGTCTGGGTGGAATCGGTCCGGGCGGCAATCTCGATTATGGCCTCGCGTTCACCAGTGATGGCCGTCTCTGGCTCTCCTCCGACACAACCTCGCAGCTGTGGGAAGTATCGCCGGGCAGCGCGGCGACGCGGTTGGTCGGCCCGCTCGCTGCCCCCATTTCCGGTCTCGCTGGCCGCGGCAACGAATTGTTCGGCGTCAGCGTTGACGCCAATCCGACGCTCTACCTCATCAATCCGATGAACGCGGTGGCGACGCCCATCGGTCCCTTGAATGTCGGCGGCATCGTTGCCGACGCCGGGCTGGATTTCGATGCGACGGGTCAACTTTGGGCGGTGCTCGATCCCGAGCCCGCGGCCGAAGGTGCGAGTCGCGTCGTTGCCATCAATACCTTGTCGGGCCTCGGCAACGTGGTGGCGAATGCCAGCGTGGCTTCGATCGGAATGGAAGGCCTCGCCATCGCTCCCGCCGGTGGCAGCGGCGTCGTCGTCAGCGCGGCGCCGTTGGGAATTCCCGGTCCGGGCCTGCCGATGCTGGCGGTGCTGGGCATGCTCGCCGCCGTCATTGGCCTGCGCCGACTCGGCACGGCTTAGCGCCGGTTCATTCCGCGCTGACCATACTCGCGGCGATTGCCGGCGGCGGCCGGCCGATTCGACTTCCGGAGTAGAACCGATGCGTCAATTGTTATTTGCCGGTGCGCTGGCCGTGGTGTTGTCGATGGTAACGACGCCCGCCCGAGCCGGTTCGAAAGAGAATACGCGCGCGAGCAACGCGGTGCAGGTTCTCGATGAAGTGATGCGCATGCCCGAACAAGCGATTCCGAGCCGGATGCTGGACTCCGCGCACGCCATTGCGGTGATCCCGAACGTGGTGAAGGCCGGGCTCGTCGTGGGCGGTCGACATGGCAGGGGCTTGGTCTCGGTGCGCCGCGCCGACGGCAGCTGGAGTCATCCGAGTTACGTCCGCCTCACCGGCGGTAGCATCGGCTTCCAGGCGGGAGTGCAGTCGACCGATGTGGTGCTGGTGTTCCGCACCGCGCGCGGCGTGGATTCGATCGTGAATGGCAAGTTCACCCTCGGCGCCGACGCGTCGGTGGCAGCCGGCCCGGTGGGTCGTACTGCAGAGGCCTCGACCGACGGCCAACTCAAGGCGGAAATCTATTCCTACTCGCGTTCGCGCGGATTGTTTGCCGGCGTAGCGCTGGATGGCGCGGTGCTGGCCATCGATCACGATGCGAACGAAGCCGTCTACGGCCCCAACACCACCCCGCGTGCGGCATTCGAGGGTCGGGTCAACCAGGTGTCCGACCCGATCGTGGATTTCCGCGACCGCCTCGAGGAATACAGCGCGCGGTGATTGGCGGAGCCCGCGTCATACGGTCGGCGTCCGGGTGCGTTATTCTCGACCGTCTGACTTCAGCGAGGTGATTCCATGGGCAGTTTCAGCATCTGGCATTGGCTGATCGTACTGCTGGTCGTGGTCCTGTTGTTTGGCACCAAGAAGCTGCGCAACGCCGGCAGTGACCTGGGCAGCGCGATCAAGAGCTTCCGCAAGGGATTGCAGGACGGCGAGCCGGAAAAGCTAGAAGCCGAGCGCAAGGACGATCAGCCCTCGCGCAGCGAAACCCCGTCCGCGCGCGGCGACAGTACGCGCGAGCGCGGCGAATAGTCCGGGCGCCGCGATGTTCGACGTCAGCCTGATCGAGCTGGCGGTGATCGCGCTGGTGGCATTGCTGGTCCTCGGGCCGGAAAAGCTGCCGCGGGCCGCCCGCACCGTGGGTCTCTATGTGCGCAAGGCCAAGCAGAGCTGGTATTCGGTGCGCGGTGAGATCGAACGCGAACTCGCGGCCGATGAGCTCAAGCGCAGCTTGA
>JBKJTK010000283.1:0-10170 GCA_046590875.1 Chiayiivirga sp. | reverse complement strand
TTTGCGCCTGCCTGTGGTTGCAGCGGTGACGCGCACGGTCTCGGCCGAGTCGGTGTCGGACAACTATTTCGAGTTGCTCGGGCTGCGCGCGGCGATGGGACGCACCTTTCTGGACGGACGCGAGGATGCGTCCCAGCCCGGCGTTGTGCTGAGCGATCTGGGCTGGCGCCGACTGACGCATGCCGATCCCGCCGTGCTGGGGAGCAGGGTCGACGTGGCCGGGCGCAGCTTTTCGGTGATCGGGGTGATGCCGCCGGAGTTCACCGGCCTCACCGTGAATGCGTCCCTGCTGTGGTTGCGCGAGTCCGACTACCGCAACCTGGCCCCGGACACGGAGGGGTTCCCGCTCGAAATCGATGTAGGCGGCTTCCTGCGCGAAGGCGCGAGCCGGATCGAAGCCGCCGCGGCACTGGCGCCGCGCGTACTGGCCGGCAATGCGGCCCGAGACGAGATGCTTCGCTTGAGCACCGTGCGGGTCGAGGTGCGGAGCGGCTTCCTGCGTGCCGACGAACGCGACGAGATCATCATGCTCGGCGTACCGGTGGCGCTCGCCTTCGTCTTGCTGCTGATGGTGGCTGCGGCGAACCTCGCGAATCTGGTGCTGGCGCGTTTCGCCTCGCGGCAGCGCGAGCTCGCGGTGCGCGTCGCCGTGGGGGCGCCGCGGCGACGCTTGGTCGCGCAACTGATGGCCGAATCGGTCGTGCTCGCGGTGCTGGCGGCGCTGTTCGGCTTCGTGGTCGCGTGGGTCGCGCTGACGCCGCTCAACGGCGCACTGTTCGGTTTGATGGGCGAACTCGGCTACGACCTGATCGAGGTCGCGGTCGACGCGCGCGTGCTCTGCTACGGCCTCGGCCTGTCCCTGCTCGCGGCCCTCACGTTCGGAGGGCTGCCGGCCCTGATCGCCACCGCGCCGTGGCGACGCGGCTTCGGCGCGCAACCGGATGTCAGCGCGCTGCAACGCGCCGGTCATTCGCGCCTGCGCGGCGCACTCATGGTGGCGCAGCTCGTTGCCAGCATCGTTTTGCTGGTCCTGGCCAGTCTCGCCGCCGGCAATGCGCGCCGCGCCGAGGAACTGGCGCTGGGCTACGACCCGACCCGGTTGATCGCGCTGAAGACACCCATACCGACACCGGAGCTGGCCGCGGAGCTGGCGCGGTTGCCGCAGGTGGAGGCCGTGGGCGGCGCCTCGAGTGTGTTCTTGATGCAGGCGGGTTTCCGCATCGATGTGCGCGTGGGCGAACGCTCCGACTCCCTTGCGTCGCGCCGCGTTGACGCGGGCTATTTCGACACGATGGAGCTGGAGGTCCTGCGTGGCCGCGCCCTGCGCCGCAGCGATGAGAAGGGCAACGCCGTGGTCGCGATCAGCCGCCTCACGGCGGAGCGGCTGTGGCCGGGCGAGGATGCGCTCGGTCGCATCATCGAGGTCGCGCCGCAAGAGGTGTTCGCCGGTCTGCACGCGGGACGCTACGAGGTGGTGGGCGTGATCGAGGACGTGGTCAGCGGCTGGTACGTCAGTGGCCTTGACGCCAGCGCTCTGTATTTTCCTGCGCAGCTTGGCGATCCCGACCTTGGCAGCGTGATGCTGCGCGTGCGCGACACCTCGCCGCAGACCCAGGAGGCGATCCGACTTGCCTGCGCGCGTGCGCTGCCGACCCAGACCTGCGAGCTGCTTCCACTGACCAGCGCATTCCGCTTCCAGCGCCTGCCGTTCGTGATCGCCTCGAACGTGGCGGGCGCGCTCGGCTGGACCGCCCTGCTGATCAGTTGCCTGGGCTTGTATGGCCTGGTCAGCTATCTGATGCTGCAGAAGCGGCGTGAGATCGGTGTGCGACTTGCGCTCGGCGCCAGCAGCGCGCGTGTGGCGCGCCAGATGCTGGGCCAGGCCGGACGCCAGATCGCGCTCGGCCTCGCGATCGGGCTGCCACTGGCGTTCGCGCTGTCGCGACTGATCGCAAGCGTTTCCGACCAGTTGCGTACCTTCGACCTGATCTCTTTTGGTTTAGTGCCGCTGGGGTTGGCGGCGCTGGCGCTGCTCGCGGCCTGGATACCGGCGCGCCGCACCGCGGCGATCGCGCCGACCGAGGCGCTGCGCGAGCAGTAGCGCGCGAGCTGCTTCTATCTTGTGGCCGAGACGCGTCCATCGCTTGCCCTAACAGCGGGGGTCAAGTCTAGTAACGTAGCATCTACCGCATCAACTCTCGACCTGCCCCACGCTCTTTGTCGCGCACCAGCCTTGAGAATGTTGCATTGCAAGACCCGACCCACTTCTCGCTCCTCCTGAGTGACCCACTTCTCCTGCGGGTCGGGCAACCGGTCCTGTTCCCGTCCTGCGTCAACCACGAGGTGCTTGCGTTCCAGGGTGAGGGCGAGCGCTTCATGGTCGCGTTCAACTGCTGGTTCAAGCTCGCGGACGCGGCGGACGCGCGCGGCCCGTACTGAGCCCGACGCGCGCGGCCTGGCCGTCCGCTGCATTGGTCGAGCATCCAGATTCGCAACCCGATGGCACCGGACGCGCTGGCGTCTTGCAATCGCGCCGACGCGCGCCTACCTTCGACCCGCGGGCCTGCGGGCAGGACCGGGGGCGGACTGCGGGGCGTCGTCAAGGGAATGGCCCATGGCCAGGGGTGCAGCGCTACTGTCGGCACTCGGCCGTTTCCTGGCCGAGCTGCGCCGTCGCCGGGTCGCGCAGGTCGCGCTCGGCTACGCTGGGCTGTCGTGGCTCACGCTGCAGGTCGGCGATCTGCTCTACGCCGCACTGTCGTTGCCGGCCTGGACCCTGCGCCTTTTGCTCGGGATGCTCGCGGCGGGTTTCCCGGTCGCACTGGTGCTGTCGTGGTTCTTCGATCTCACGCCGTCGGGGCTGAAACGCGATAGCAGCGACCACGCCGGCGACCGCGACGCCGCCGACGAGCCCCACGTCGCCGCGATGCTCGTGATCCAGTGGGTGGGCAGCGGCCAGGTCGCAGGCGCAATCACCGCGCACGTGCGTCCCGCGCTGGCGGATTTCCACTGCACCGAGCACGAGTACAGCGGCGACGGCCTCGCCGCCGAGTTCCGCAGCGCGCGCGATGCGCTCGATTGCGCGCTGTGCATCCTGCGCGAACAGCGCGACAGCCTGCGGGTCGGCGTCGCGATTGGTGAGCTCACCCACGCTCTTGGGCATTTCGCCGGCGAAGCGCTCGCCGACGCGCACGACGTGGCGCACCAGGCCGGTCCCGGGGGGCTCGCGGTGAGCGGCGCGCTGCACCGGACCGCGCTTGCGCACGTGCGCCCGGAACTCGTCGCAACGATGCGTCCGGCGCTCGCGGGCGCGTTCGTCGCCGACGCCGATGCGCTTGCGGCGCTGCAGGTGCCACAGCCGCGGACGGCGGCGACTTCGGTCGCCCCGCGGCGCACGATCGGCGCTGCCGTCGGGGTCGCGCTCGCGCTCGCGCTGGTCGTCGGTGCGATCGCCTGGCTCGGCGGCGATGCGCCGCCGCGGTTGCCCGCCGCGTCCATCGCGGTGCTGCCGTTCACGACGTTGAGCAGCGACCAGCAGGATCGCTATTTCGCCGAAGGCCTCGCGGACGAATTGCAGGATGCGCTCGCCGGGGTCGAAGGACTTCAGGTTGCGTCGCGTACCTCGGCCTATGCGTTGCGCGACAAGGGCCTGGACGTGAAGGCGCTGGGTGCGGCGCTCGGGGTTGCGAACGTGCTCGACGCGAGCGTGCGGCGCTCGGGCCAACGCGTGCGTATCAACGCGCGCCTTTCCGACACGCGCACGGGCTTCTCCCGGTGGTCGCAGACCTTCGACCTGGAGCTCGACGACATCTTTGCGGCGCAGCGCGAGATCGCCTCGGATGTTACCCGCGCGCTGCTCGGGGTGTTGCCCAACGAGGGCAAGCCGCTGGCGCAGCGATTGGCACCAACCCGCGATGTCGGCGCGTACGACAGCTACCTGCGCGGCCGCGGCCTGCTCAACTGGCCGGCGAGCGAGCGCACGCTGACCGATGCGATCACGCTATTCGGCACCGCACTCGCCGCCGACGGTTCGTTCGCGCGCGCGCAGGCCGGTATCTGCACCGCGGAGATCCGCCGGTTCGAGAGCGTGCGCGACCCCGCTGCGCTGGCACGCGCGAACGCGGCGTGCGAACGCGCGTACGCGATGGACCCGCAACTGCGCGAAGTCGACCTTGCGCGCGGCGATCTGCACCGCGCGCAGGACCAGTTCGACGCGGCCGAGGAGAACTACACCCGCGCGCTGGCGGACCCGAATCTCAGGTCAGAGGCATACGTCGGGCTGGCCAAGATCGAGGCGACGAAACGCCGCGACGATCTCGCCCTGCAGTACTTCGAGCGCGCGCGCGGGCTCGACCCCGGCAATTGGCGAACCTACCTCGCGCTCGGAAATTTCCGGCGTTCACGCAGCCAATTGCCCGAAGCGCTCGACGAGTACCGCACCGCGATCCGGCTCGCACCCGACACCGCCACCAGCCCGTGGAACAACCTGGGTGCCGTCTACGTGCAACTCGAAGACTACGAGCGCGCGGCCGAGGCATTCAACAGGTCGGTCGCGATCGATGCCACTCACAGCGCACTTAACAACCTCGGCACCGTGCGCTTCGTTCTCGGGGACTACGCGGCGGCAGGCGAACTCTTCCAGCGCGCCACGACGAATGCACCGACCGACCCGCGGACGTGGGGCAATCTCGCCGATGCGCTCGCCGCGGACCCGCACACCGCCCCGCGCGCGCGCGCGGCGTACGAGCAGGCAGCGCAGCGCGCCGAAGCCTGGATCAAGGAAAAGCCAGCAGATCTCGAAGCGATCGCGACGCTCGCGTGGTATCGGGTCAATCTCGGCGAGCGCGAGGATGCGCTTGCCCTGATCCAGCGAGCCGAAACCGGCGCGCCTACCGATGCCGACGTTGCACTCTGGACCGCACAGACCTATGCGCGACTCGGCGATGCCGAGGCGGCGCTGCGGCGCATCGAGATCGCGCGCGCCGGCGGCATCTCGCGGCGTATGCTCGACACACTGCCGGCGCTGAGAGACCTGCCGGCGACGAGATCGATGCCAGGCCGCTAGGGACCTCGCAGTCGACCTGGAAGATGGAGGAGACGAAGATGAGTATCGCGAACAACATGAGCAATGTGCGAACGTTGGTAAAGACGACGATCGAGATCATTGAGTCGAACGGCGTCATCTCGGTGCGGCCACCGGGCCCACCGACGGTAAGCCCCGGTGACGTAATCGAGTGGCTGGCGGATTTTGAATTCGTGCTCGACTTTGGCGGCCGCGACGATTCGCCGGTCAGTTATGGACAGTTCGAGTTTGTCTCCTGCGAGGCAAACGGTCGGCATCGAGTCGCCGTCGTTGCGAAGTACACCCGCCGGCGCCAATTCAATTACGACATCCGTAACCTCGTAGGGACCCTGGACCCTGGAATCATCATTGATCCGAATTGAAACCCGACAGCGGCAAAGCGGCCCGGCCTCGGGAGAGATGCGCTTGTGCCTGTTGACGCACGCGGCGAAATGGTGACCCCTATTGCTGGTAGGGGTTGCAGGTTTCGCCATCAATTTGCGTATCGGAGAGCTAACACCCACTGCAGAGTGCTCTCCATGGCTATTCGTCTGTCGTTCGCGGTCGCCGTCAGCCTGTTGAGCTTGGCATCCTCCGGGGCGTGCGCTCAGCAGGCCCAGTGGCGCTCTGGGCCGCTGGTCTACACGCCGGCGATTGATTTCGTCACCGGGCCGACCAATAGCGGCACGGGTTACTACGTGTCGCAAGCGTTCATAGCCACGCCGCCGCAACCGGTCGTGGGTCAGTCGTACTACGTTTCAATGATCATGAGCGGCATTGCCGTTCCGGCTTCCGGACGCCTCATGGCCGTGCACTTCGTGCCGCCGGCCGGCACCACCGTGGTGGCCAGTGCCGCTACTCCGGTACGCTGCTTCTACGCCCCGATGGACCGCAGCGGCGGCCACGTCGAATTCACCAATCAGGTCATCACCGACACGAGTTTTGGCGCGTCGCTACGCGTCTTCGGCTGTCCACAGCCGAGCGCGGGGGCGTTCCCGTTGGTGTCGCTGAGTAATGGATCCGGTACGGCTTATTTGTTTGATCGCCGCGACCCGCAGCGGCCGGGCCAGCCAAGTTGGCCGTTGGGCAGTCAGGCGAGCTACGAGTTCCTGATTCCCGTGGTTAGCAGTCGCGCAATGGGTGGATTCGCGACGGCCGATCGGTTCACCGGGGCCATCCAGTCGATCCAAGGCGACGGCCTCGACCCCTGGGCCTACCCGCAGCTGGCGCTATTGGTGAGTCCGGGCGGCTCAGGTTCCGCGTCGGCCGACATGCGCGCGAGTATCACTACGGCGTCAGCGACGCTGGGCTTCACGCGCGTCAGCGGCCGCTGCACCAACTTCGGCCCGGACGCAGCGCAGGCGGCGACGTGCTCGTTCGGCGCGCTGCCGGCGGGTGCCACCGTGGGGTGTGCGCCGGCCAGCCCGCAGGCCAGCTTGGCAGTCAACGCATTCATCGAATGTACGGCGGATTTTCCGAATCAGGCCCAAGGCGTGACAGTCGAGGTGACCGCCGCTTCGAGCACTCCGGATCCGACGCCGCTCAACAACGGCGTGGGCGTGACGCAGCAGCCGGGCACCGGCGTGTATATCTTCGCGAGCGGCTTCGAGGGTTGATACTCGTCCCCGGCTAGATCACAGAAAGAAATACCAGCAAAACAGGGGTCTTCAGAGTGGTATGGCACTGACTTGAGGACCAAGCCCCTGATCTGAAAAGTGAAGCCGGCTCCAAATGTTGCGAGACACCACCGACCGCAAAGGAGCCGACCTCGATGCAACCTAGTCGCCATGTTCGTTCGCGGAAACGCCGCACAATGGGCCGTCATGTCCGCAGCACGGACGCCTATGCGTTCTTTGATCTGCTGACCGACGAGGCCACGCTCGACCAGGTCGAGCTGCTCTTGCCGGGTCCATCGTGAGCGTTTGCTGCCGCCTACGGAGACGTTGGCGATGTTAATTGCGCAGGCCTTGAATGCCGATCGTTCCTGCCAGAACGCGACCAACGGGTTCTCGATACGCCGAGTGACCGGCGGGCTCTCCGCGTGCAATACATCGACCGCCGCCTATTGCCGCGCACGCGCACGCCTGCCTTAAGCGATGGTTTCGTCCCTGGCGTGCTTCATTGGGCTGGCGATGACCATGCGTGCGCCCCCGCGACCGTCCCGCGGCACCGAGAAAATGACTCGCGGGAAAATGACGCTGACCTCTATTGTTGCTCGCTAATCATCAATGAAGTAGCCAGTGTTGCGGTGCCAAGCTCCACTCTCGCTGTCGATCACGAACTTGGTGTCGGAATCCCAGGTGGTTTCCAAAACGATGACAGTGGTGACTTCGAATTCGTTGGGGCCCAACAGGTGATCACGATACTTTATCCACGGATCGGTGGAATCATCCCGCTTGTACAGTCGAAACCGAGTGTTGCCATGGCAGGAAACCGTGCGGGAGTGCGAATTATCTCCTTCTGGCCCGATGCGCACGCTGGAGCTACGCAGCGTGTTGGCACACCAGTACGCGTGGTCGTTGTCGTAGAACGGGCTGCTGAAAAGATCAAGAACCGCCGCAGCGCATTCGATGTCTTTGAACTGCTCGGCATCGTTGCCGATGTTGTTGCAAAATCCTGGGCGCGACTGCACGGGTTCGTCGACAACGGCGACCGACTTGGCTTCGGTTTTCAGGACGTCAAGTTCCGACATCGCCTTCGCGCGGTCCGGACACTTGGCAAACAGGATATCGGGCACGGGATCTTTGCTGAGATAAGCAAAAAGTTGTGCCGCGCAAAGCGTCTTGTTGGCGGATTTGGCCGCCACATCAAGCCGTCGGAATGGTGTATCGGAGCTGGTGCCGCGCTCGCTGATAATCACCATGTGTTCGCCGAATTGCTCCATCCGGATCTCGCCGTTTGGCAGCGCCTTGTGCAGTAGAACTTTTGACGGAAGCTCGATCGGACTGCTGGCTTGCGCTAGCACAGGAGCAGTCCAGAGCGCAGGAAGCAACGCAGTAACCGCGCAGACCTGTGTGAGAAGTTTCATGTCAACTCCAACATCTGAGGAGAACTTTCAAGTCGCGTGCTGAACCCGCCAGCAGCGGCTTGGTTTGGTGAGCAAGTTGCTCAGTGCACAATACGTAGGATCCGGGCAGCGGGGGCCACGTTGGATGTGACGCTCGTAATTGCCCTCGACGTGCGCTTCCCGCCAGGGCGCCTACTCCGAAACCGTTCGCCCTGAGGTATCGAGGGGCATGCGCGCAATCGCTCCCGCGAACGGGTCAGGTTGACCCCTGTTTTTGCACCTTGGTGCCTGACCTGGCTGCGGCTTGTCCACAAACGGGACCGAACCGCGTTATTCCCAGCAACCAGGACATCCAGGGGAGTCGAAGGCCATGACCACGAATCGCTCGTTCTCGCTCGATCTGCTTCGCAGGGCCAGGTGGACGGCGCTGCTCGGGTTGGCCGCCCTCGCTGCGTGCAACCGTGCACCGACACCGCCGGAGAAGGTGACGATTGCGCCCGCGACGCCCGGCACCGCGGCCGGCTTCGCCGTGCTGCGCCAGACGGCGGACGCAGATCGCAACCAGGTAGCGTCGGACAATCGCTTCACCCCGGCGACGTCCTACGTCTTCATCGATCAGGACTCGCCCGAGTACTACGTGATCGTCCTGCTCGAGAAGCCGGTCGACAACCAGAAGCTGGCGGAAGCCAATGACCCGTCCGACGTGATCGACGAGGCGATGCGTGCCGGTACCAACGGCCTGGTGCTGATGTCCGATGGCGACGGCGACGTGTCGGGCAGCTTCGAGATGCGCGTGAGCGGGAAGTACATGCAGTTCGGCGGTTCGGGCACGGGCGGTGTGCGCGCCCTCGTGCGCACTGGCAACCGCGTCACCGGCCACGTGCACTACTTCAATGCGTTCTCCAGCAACCACATGGCGATTGACGCGAGTTTCGACGCGGAGCTCGTGCAGGCGCCGAAGGGCACCCCGATGCCAGCCGATGGCGGTGAGCCGGCCGAAGCCTACTTCGCCACCATTGCGGCGATGCGCGCCGGCGACGTCGACGAGCTGATCACGCTGGTGACGCCCGAGCGCGCGAAGATGATGGAAGCCGAGCGCGGCAAGCCGGATTTTGCCGAGAACGTCGCGATGCTCAAGGCGATGGCACCTGCGGATGTGCAGGTCACGGGCGGCACGTCGTACGGCGAACGCGTCGTGCTCAACACCAAGGGCAAGGACGGCGAGCACGCCTTCACGGGCACCGTCGAGATGAACTGGGAAGCCGGCGGCTGGCGTATGGGCAAGCAGAGCTCGCGAGGCGGCAACGGCGACGCCGCAGTGAACGCCGACGCGCCGAAGGAACCGAAGGCCGATGAGCCGCCGTCGGCCGACCTCGTGCCCGTGCTCGTCGACGACGGCGCGGTGTGCAAGGGTTTCAAGATGACCGAAACCGAATTCACCTGCAGCCACGGCTTCGCCGTCACCAGCCCCGAGATCGGCGAAAACAGCATCCTCGTGATGCTCGCGCCGACGCAATTGGACGTGAAGGGCGCGAAGGCCATGTGGACCAATGACCTTCCCATCGACGGCCTGTTCGCGGACGCGAAGCCGCAGCTATCAATGTGGATCAAGCTTGTGCGCGACGAAGACGGCGCGCTCAGCACCGAAAAGGTCTGGCTTGTCGATGCCGAAGGCAAGCTCGAGGACACCTACGTCACTTTCAGTGGTATCGAATCGAACGGCAAGGTGATCGGCTGGGTCCAGCAATCGGGCAGCAGGAACGATGAGGAGTGGGAAGGCGTAGGGCGCTTCAACTTGCCGATCGTTGCCGCCCCACCCTGAATCTCCTCCGCAAGAACGGGGTCAGGCCGAAAACAATGGGGTCGGGGAAGTCACTCTGACACCGATCCCCCATACTTCGGTTGCGCGCAGGTTCGGGGTAGACTCGATTTGGGGATAAGCAGGTTCCGAGCTTCGGGCGCAAACAGTAACTTGGGTGTGCCAGGAGTCCGAAAAGCAATCCGGTTTTTTCCTGTCCTCGACTGACCCAGGGGCGGCAGGGTACGGTCGTTCGAATCAATGTGGGGCGACTGCCGTCCACTTCGTTCTGAAACAGACTAG
>JBKJTK010000214.1:0-8545 GCA_046590875.1 Chiayiivirga sp. | reverse complement strand
CGCTCAACATGCTGGGCTTGATCCGCACGCGGCGGCGCGACTTTGCCGGTGCGATCGGATTGCAGCAGGAGGTGGTGCAGCGCCACGCGGCGTTCGCAGGCGAAAATCACCCTGATACCTTGACCTTGAAGAACAACCTCGCCTATGCGCTTGTGCGCGCGGAGCGCGCCGCAGAAGCCGAGACCTTGCTGCGCGACGTGATCGCACGCAAACGCGGCGACAACGGCCAGGGCGCATACGACCACCAGAACCTCGCCACCGCGCTGTCGCTACAGGGCAAGCATGCTGAAGCCGTGGATTGGCAACGCCGAGCCGTGGCGATGCAGGAGGCGCGCGAGGGCAGGGCATCGGCGGCAGTCGCGGTGGCGGTGCGGGAACTTGCGATCACCAGGGAATGGGCCGGCGAGGACGCCGAGCGGGATTTCCGCGCCGCGCTCGCAATGGCCGAAGTCGTCGACAACCGCCAGGACATCGCTCTGCATCGTTGGAAGGTTTCGCTTGCCGCGTTTCTCATCGGCGCCGACCGCTGCGGCGAAGCCGTGCCACTGCTGCAAGACGCGTTGGCGGAACTGGGCGACGACACCGACGTGACGGATTCCATCAGCCGGTCGCAAGCTCGCCTGCTACTCGGTGCATGCCCGTCGACCGCGAACGACGCCGAAGCGCAGGCATCGCTGTCGCAGGCGTGCCGCTCGTTGCTGATTTTGCCGGGTGTGGAGGTGGATATCTTTCCGACGACGCGCAAACTGTTGGCGACGCGTTGCGTCGTGGCGCGCTGAGCCGTGTCTACGCGGCGTCCTCGTCGCGCAGCGCCAGGCGGCCGCGCAGCGAGTTGCTCATCGCCTGCGTGATGAGCACGTCGACAAACTCACCCACAAGCCGTGCGTGGCCGGGAAAGTTCACGTAGCGCGAGTTCTCGCTGCGCCCGGTCATCTCGTTCGGATTCTTCTTCGAGGGGCCTTCGACCAATACGGACTGCACCGTGCCGATCATCGCTTGCGAGATCTTCTTCGCGTTCGCGGTGATGGTCTCCTGCAGCCGCGTCAGTCGCGCGTGCTTTTCGGCGGGTGTGGTTTCGTCGGAGAGACTCGCCGCCGGAGTACCGGGTCGCGGAGAATAGACGAAAGAAAAACTCTGGTCGAAGCCAACATCCTCGATCAACTTCATCGTGGCCTCGAAATCCTTTTCAGTCTCGCCCGGGAAGCCGACGATGAAGTCCGAACTGATGCAGATCCCCGGTTTGGCTTCGCGCAGGCGGCGCAGTTTGGCCTTGTACTCGAGGGCGGTGTGATTGCGTTTCATCGCGGTGAGGATGCGGTCGGAGCCGGACTGCACCGGCAGGTGCAGGAAGGAGGCGAGTTGCGGCACGTCGCGGTGCGCTTCGATCAACGAATCGGAGAACTCGAGTGGATGCGAGGTGGTATAGCGGATGCGGCCAATGCCTTCAATCTGCGCGATGGCGCGAATAAGCAGAGCGAGATCAGCGACGCCGCCGTCGAACATTGGCCCGCGATACGCGTTGACGTTCTGCCCCAGCAGGTTCACCTCACGCACGCCTTGAGCCGCGAGCTGCGCCACCTCGACGATCACATCGTCGAACGGTCGCGAGACTTCCTCGCCGCGGGTATAGGGCACGACGCAGAACGAGCAGTACTTCGAGCAACCCTCGATGATCGAGACGAACGCGGTCGGGCCTTCGGCGCGCGGCTCTGGCAGGCGATCGAACTTTTCGATCTCGGGGAAGGAGATATCGACCTGCGGCTGGCCACTGCGACGGCGCGCATCAATCAATTCGGGCAAGCGATGCAAGGTCTGCGGCCCGAACACCACGTCGACATAAGGCGCCCGCTTGATGATCGCCGCACCTTCCTGCGAGGCCACGCAGCCGCCCACGCCAATGATCACCTTGTCGTTGATCACCTTGAGCTCGCGCCAGCGTCCCAACTGGGAGAACACTTTTTCCTGCGCCTTCTCGCGGATTGAGCAGGTGTTGACCAGGATGACGTCGGCCTCGCGCTCGTTGTCGGTCAGTTCCAAGCCGTGCTCAGCCGCCAGCACGTCGGCCATCTTGGCCGAGTCGTACTCGTTCATCTGGCAACCGTGGGTCTTGATGTAGAGCTTGCCGGCCATGCGAGGTAGCGGGATTTCTGCGGAAAAGGGCGCCAATTGTAGCCGTCCGGGGCTGCCCCGTCCGTTGTGGACCACTTCATGGACGGGTGACATTAATGGGAAAAAGGTGACGCGCGAGGCGGCTCCATAAACGCAGAACGTCAGCTCAACTGCTCACCGTCTGTCGGCTCAGAGCGGCCGTTTATCGGAAGAACAGGTCAAGAAATGTGAACTTGCTCTCGGTTTTTGCGGAGGGCATCAGTATTGGTCTACCGGTCGCACAGGGGTGAACGGATTGGTGCTCGTAGCAGCGCGGGTCCGTGTGTCCAACCCTATGGCGAGTCCACTGTCCACGCGCGAGGGTTCCCATGTCTGTTTTCACACGCTACCTCACCGCCGCCGCGACGCTGCTGGCGCTATGGCTTCCTGGTGCACCCGCGTACGCACAAGGCGTGTTTCCCTCGCCGGAAGCGCTTCCGGCACTGCAGCTGGAGGTGGCCGGCTCGGTCAATGCGATTGCTCGTTACAACGACGGCGTTACCGACTTCTACGTCATCGGTGGCGCGTTCGACATGGTCAACGGAGCGCCGCGACGCAACATTGCGCGACTCAATCTCGATGGCAGCCTGGCGGACGAAGCCGCAAATGGTTATGTCGCCACCTGGCGCACCGGCACAAATGCGCCGGTGTTGGCGCTGGCCATCGTCGGCACCAACGTCTATGTGGGCGGTGAGTTCGTCAGTGCGGGCGGCTCCGCCCGCAGTCGCGTGGCGAAGTTCGCGCTGAGCGACGGCAGCCTTGACGCGGCGTGGGCACCGACTCCGAACAATATCGTACGCACCCTGGCCGCGGGTGGCGGCGGTACGCTCTTCATCGGCGGCAGCTTCACCTCGGTGGGCGGCGTGGGGCGCAATGCGGTTGCGAAGCTGCAGGTGGGCGGTGGGCTCGATACGGGCTGGAACGCCCAGATCGGCGGCAACCCGACCAACGCCGTGCTGCTGGACGGCGGCTCGCTTTACGTCTGCGGCAAGATCAACAAGGTCGCTGGCATCGGCCGACGCGCCGCGGTCCGCGTGTCCGCGGCGACCGGGGCGTTCGAGGCGGTCTGGAATCCTGACTTCAAGTCTCAGGGCGGCGCCACCTGCTACTCCCTCGCCGCCGACACCAGCAACATCTATGCCGGCGGCGTGTTCCGTCGTGTCGGCGCGAATCCTGGTAACACCCGCAACAATCTGGTCAAGCTGGCGAAACTGGACGGCGCTCGGCAGAGCTGGAATCCGGGTAGCAACGGACTGGTTCGCGCGTTAGCGTTGAACAGCGCGGGTGAGGTCTACGTCGGTGGTGATTTCACCTTGCTGGCGGGAACGTCGCGCGCGCGCCTCGGCAAGGTCGACGCGGCGGGCGCGATCGTGGCCGGCTGGTCGGCCGACGCCAATCGCGGCACGCGTGTGATCGCGCTGTCGCCGACCGAACAACCGCTCGCTGGCGGCAACTTCAGCCAACTGGGTGCAACGGGCGTGGGTGGCGTGGCGCGACTCTCGGCGACTACGGGTGCTGTGGATGCGGCTTTCCTCGGCTCTGCGGGTGGTCCCGGAATGGTGAACGCGTACGTGATCGACAGCAGCGGCGGCATCATCCTTGGCGGTGCGTTCGACGGCGTGCGGGACCAGGGCGGTTTGCGCCAGCCACGCGCCAACATGCTGCGCCTGCTGCCGAACTATTCGCTTGATCTGGCCTGGACCGCCGATACCATCGGCGAAGTTAGCGCACTGGCGATCGATCCGGCGAACAATGTCTACGTGGGTGGCAACTTCACTTCCATCAAAGGCGTGGGGCGCACTCGGCTGGCCAAACTCGCCGGAGCCGTGCCGACGGTCGATGCCACTTTTACTGCGACCGCCGACGGCGCCGTGCGCGAACTTCTGTTCGCCAACACCAGCGTTTACGCCGGCGGCGACTTTCAGAATGTCGGCGGGCAAGTGCGCGCCTTCGCGGCCAAACTCAACATGGGCACGGGTGCGGCGACTGCGTGGAACCCCGATCCCGATGGTCCGATCGAAGCCTTGCTTCCCGATGCGAGCGGCGTGTTTCTGGGCGGCGCGTTCACCAGCCTCAACGGTGCCGCTACCCTGCGCAACAACGTGGCCTTGGTGGACGACGTCAACGGCACCACCGTCGCCAGTTTCAACGCCGACACCGACGGCGACGTGCTGTTGTTGACGCTCGACGCCGGCCAGCTCTATGTCGGAGGCGCATTCGCCACGCTCGGTGGGCAGGCGACGTCCAATCTGGGCCGTGTCGATCCCGTCACCGGCGCTCCGGACGCGACATGGGTGCCGCAAATCAGCGGCACGGTACGCGCGCTGGATTCTGCGGCCGGCTTCACCTACGTCGGCGGCCAGTTCGCGCTCGCTGGCGGACAGTCGCATCCGAATCTCGCGCGCGTCGTCACCGCGACGGGCGCGGTCGACGCCGCATGGCAGCCCGGCACCGACCAGGAAGTGCGTCAACTTGATGTCCTCGCCGACACCACGGTGCTCGTGGCCGGTCTGTTCGATGTCGCAACCGGATTGCCGCATGGCGGCGTCGCGCGCTTCGGCGTGGATGCGCGCGACCTCACCGAGATCCAGGGTCTGAGCGTCAGCCCCAGCGGCCCCAATGCCGCGATCGGGCAGGACTACACGGTCAGCTTCACGGTGGCAAACCTCACCACCCCAGCCACGATCCCGACCGGGACCCTCAGCGTCACCTCGGTGTCTGTGAACGAAAGCCTGAACTGCGCCGTCGTCAGCTACAACCCGCTGACCGGGGCGGGGTCCTGCACACTTAATTCGCTGCAGGCCGGCGCGCACACGGTCACCGTCACCTTCGTCGGCGATCCGGCGTTCATGGATGCCACGGCGAATACGAGCTATGCCGTCGGCGCGGCGAGCACGACGCTGGGGTTGAGTACCGCGAGTCCGTCCGTGTTTGGCGCCAGCGTCAGCGCAAATCTATCGTTGGCGGCGAGTAGCGCTGGCGCCGCGCCGACCGGCCTGATTTCGGTTGAGGCGCGCGATAGCGGCAATGTGCTTGTTGACAGCTGCACTGTCGCAGCAGCGCTCGGCGCCAGCAATTGCGTGCTGAGCAACGCTGCCTTCGTGCAGGTGCCAGGTGCCTACTCGCTCACCGCCAGCTACGTCGGCGATGCGAACTACGGCGCAAGCAACTCCACCGCGGTGGTGCATGTCGTGGCCGGCTTGACCACGACCACCTCGATTACCGCGCAATCGTTGGCGAGCACCACGATCAACCAGTCCTATCTGGTCACGGTGGCAGTGACGGCGTCGGATGCCAGCACGGCCACGGGTTCGCTCGTGATCACCGATCAAACTGGCGCGAGCTGCAATATTGACGCGGTGGCGTTCGCGGGGGGCGATCGTGATTGCGACTTACCGTCGCTGTCGGTGGGCAGCAAGACGTTGCGTGCCACGTTCACTGGCACCGGCAACTACGGCAGCAGCGACAACAGCACGCAAGCTCCGTCTGTCACCCACGACGTGACCCAGGCGTCGACTACGCTGACGCTCGCCCTGGCACCAGCGACACCGGTGTTCGGCGAAACGGTGACAGCCACGGTGACGTTGGTGGCGAATCCGTCGGGTGTGGTGATGCCCAGCGGCACCATCACCGTCACCGGCTGCGCCGCGCCGATCGCGGTCCCGGGTGGCAATTGCACGTTCGCGGCTGGTGCCGCTGGCGTGCTGCAGCAAGTCACCGCGACCTACGCCGGCGATGCGAATTTCAGCGCCGACACCGACGTCCAGAGCGTCACGCCGACGCAGGCGGCGACCACGCTGACGTTGATGCTGTCACCCGCGAACCCGGTGTTTGGCGAAACGGTGACCGCGACAGTGAATCTGGCGGTGAACTCGCCAGGCGCCGGCGCGCCGTCCGGCAGCATCACGGTCACCGGTTGCGCCGCCACGATCGCGGTTCCGACGGGCAGTTGCACCTACGCCGCAGGCGCGGCAGGCGTGCTGCAGCAAGTCACGGCGACCTACGCCGGGGATGCGAATTTCAGCGGCGACACCGACGTCCAGAGCGTGACGCCGGCCAAGGCCGGCAGCACATTCACCAGCTTCACGTCCACCGCGACGACAGCCGAACCGGGACAGTCCATTAACTTCACCTGGGCTGCCGGTGCGGTGGCTCCTGGTGCTGGCACCTTGACCGGCAACGTGCAGGTCAGTGTCGATGGCCTCGGCGCCGCGCCGCAATGCACTGCGGCGGTTGCGTCGGGCACCTGCGACATCGTGTTCCCAACGGCAGGTAGCTTCACGATGCGGGCGGTGTACGCGGGTGACGCGAACTTCAATGGGTCCATTTCCGCCACGCGCGCCATTACGATCGCGTCCGGAGCGCCCCTTGATGCGGACCTGCAGATCCTGAAGGAGGTCTCGCGCAGTGTGGTGAACACCACGAACCAGACCGAGCAGGTGGAATGGACGATCGTGGTGGCGAACGAAGGCCCCGGTGCCGTGGTCGGCGCCCGGGTCACAGATGTGCTGCCGGCCTCGCTCACCTCGAGTGCGACTTGGACCTGCACGGGCGACGGTGGTGGAGCGCAGTGCGCGAACGCAGGCGGCAATGGCAATATCAACGTTCTGGTTAATCTGCCTTCCGGTACGACGGCGACGCTGGTGCTGCTGACGGCGGTCGTGAATGCGCCCTTCCCGGGCGTCACGAACACGGCTCAAGTCGAACCACCGGCTGCGCCCGTCGATCCTGACCTGACCAACAACAGTTCGTCCGCGTTCTATCAGGCCTGCTTCTCCAACCGTGGTACCAGCCTGGCAGAGCATTTCTGCCTGTTCCGCGACGGATTCGAGTCGCCGCCGAGTCAGTAATCCGACCCAGCCCCAGCCATTCCGATGGCTGGGGCCTTGGCGTGGGGCCCGAACAGGCGGAAACTTGCGCGACCACCCACGGTCTGCCTTCCGCATGCCAATGAACTTCCGACTCCTGCTTGCCCTGCTCGCCGTCATCGGTGCGGGTGAGGCGTGGGCGGGAACGCTGTATCGCTGCGTTGGAAAGGACGGGGTCACTGCGTTCACCAGTTCGCGCGCGGGGTACAGCCAGTGCAAGTTGGTGGGCAATTTCCCCGCCTCACCCAAGACGCCGGCCGCCACTGCGAAACCGGCCGCCGCCGCCGTTGGTTCAACGTCGGTACCCGCGTCGCGCCAAGTCGAGTTCCGCACCGCGACGGGGACTGCCGAGCCCAAGGCCGTGCCGACGCCCGCCGGCGCGAAACCGAAGGTGTCGCGCGGTGCGGTCTACAAATATGTGAAGGGTGGCGTCACCCATTACACCAATCGGCAGCCGGCCGGGCAGCGGGTGCAGGTGTTGTTCACCTACATCGAAACGTGTTTTGCGTGCAGTTCGGCGCCGGGCATGGACTTCAATTCCGTGGGACTCAATCTCACCGCGTACGCCGACGAAGTGCGAGCCGCGGCGACCTTGCATGGCGTCGACGCGGCCTTGGTACGCGCGATCATCCATGCCGAATCCGCGTTCAATCCGAACGCGGTTTCGCGCGTTGGTGCACAGGGCTTGATGCAGTTGATGCCGGCGACGGCGACCCGCTTCGGGGTCAGTGCGGCGTTCGAGCCGGCGGAAAACATCAAGGGCGGCGTGAGCTACCTGGCCTGGCTGTCGAAACGCTTCAAGGGCGACATCACGCGCGTGGCCGCGGGCTACAACGCAGGCGAAGGTGCCGTGGACAAGTACGACGGCGTGCCGCCATACCAGGAAACCCTGCGCTACGTGGAGCGGGTCAACATCCTGCACGGCCGCTACCAGGTCGAGATGGCCGCCACGACCAGTACCGCCGCGACGGCGCCCGCAGCGACGGCCGCTACGGCGAACTGATCTGGCGGGTCACTCGCCTTCGAAGCCATCCGCAAAGATGCCGTCGCGCAGCGAGGACTCGTAAAGGACGAACACGTCGGCGGCGTTGTTGCTGTCGCCTGCGACAAGGTTGGTGGCGAGCGACTCGAATGCCATCGACAGGCCACTGGCATTGATCGCCAGCGACCGCCCCGATTCCTGATTTCCACGCACATCGGCGGTATTGCTGCTGATGAGGAACGGCGAGCCCGGGGCGCCAGGGACGTGCAGGAAAACCTGGGTCGTGGTCGTCGTCGTGGTCGGGCTGTTGGGCAAGGCGCAGGCGAGAACGACGGTGCCGGCATCGGAAACATCGGACTCGCGGCAGCCGGTCGCGGTGGTGCCACCGACGCTCGGGAACGGCACCTGGAGGGTGCTGCCGTTGTTGCGATCGCGTACGAAGACGCGCGTGCCGCTGCCTGTGCCGAGGTTGCTGGCAAACGATCGGAAGGACACGAAGCGGCCGTTGGGCGAAATCGCGCCGAGTTCCGATTGATTGTTCGCGATG
>JBKJTK010000150.1:0-2827 GCA_046590875.1 Chiayiivirga sp. | reverse complement strand
GTGCGAATGAAACGGTCCGACGCGAAGCCGAAGCGATCACGCTCGAATACCGCCTCGCGCTCGAGCCCTTTGCCGCCGCTGAACTGCTCACGAATTGCAGGGTGCCGCCGTTGAACTCGACGCGAGTGCGCAGCAATTGCGTCGCGCCCTGCGCGATCAACCCGACGCCCTCTATCTGCTCGACCGCCTGCGTCGTACCTACGACCAACGCCTCAAGCTCACTCAGCGCGCGATGATGAGCTGAGTGCGAACCGCATTCTTCCGGAGTCACTTTTATGACACGCCTTCTTGTGAATCGCCTGCCTTTGCAGCGTATAACCCTCGCCATGGGCCTCGGCCTCGCGCTGCCCATTGCTTTCGCTGCGACGCCGTTTGACGAAACCCGCGCGCTGAATCCGGATGCCGATGTCTCGCTCGACAATCGCACCGGCAGGATCGTCGTGAATACCTGGGATCGGGCGGAAATCCGCATCGCCGGACAGCGCGGCGACGGCACCAAGGCGTTGCTGATCGAGGGCGATGCTTCCGACCTGAGCGTCAGGATCGAGTATCCGGAAAGCAAGGGTTGGTTCGGCGGCTGGGGCGGCGGCGACGCCGGCGAAAGCGAGCTCCGGGTCACGGTGCCGATGGGAGTGACGCTGAGCATTGACACGGTCAACGCCTCGGTCGAGGTGCAAGGGGTGGCCGGCAAGGAACTCAGCATCGATAACGTCAGCGGTGATGTGGTGGTGGACACGGGTGCGAATGAGGTCGCGATCAGCACCGTGAGCGGCGACCAGCGCATTACCGCGCGCTCCAATGAGGTGACGCTCGAATCGGTCAGCGGCGATATTGCGCTCGGCGGGGAACTCAGTGGTCGGGTCAGTATCGAAGCCGTGTCGGGAACGCTGAGCGTGAACACGAAGTCAGCGGTCAAACAGGTGAGTGCCGGCGTGGTGTCGGGCGATATCGAACTGCGCACGGGACTGCAGCCGGGCGGACGCATCACGGCCGAGAGCTTGAGCGGCGATCTGGAAGTGATCCTGCCCGCGGGAATTTCCGCCAAAGTGGACGCGTCCAGTTTCACCGGCACGATTCACTCTGATCAGGGCAAGGTCGAAACGGAGGAGCACGGTCCGGGGTCGAGCCTCAGCGCCACTCTGGGGAGCGGCGACGGCCGGATCGAACTGGAAACGTTTTCCGGCGATCTGCGTCTGCGCGAGGAATAAGGTCAGGCCTCGGCAATCAACCATGGATCGTCATTCCCGCGTCGGCGGGGAAATGAGGTAGAGAAGTGGCGGAAATTCGGGGGCAATCCACTGCGCAGCTTCTGCGGCCCTGCAATTATTTCGATGCAGGATCGAGTCTGCTAGGCTGCTGGCGCGCACGGGGGTGACTTGTGTCGCCCGCCCATGATCGGGGCTCGTCTGGCCTCAATACTGTTCGGTTCGGCCTTCCAAATTCCGTTCGCCCCCGGATCAAGCCCGGGGCAGGCTCTGAGGTATCGAAGGGCGCAGCCTTGAAGTTTCGGGCTGTTGTGGTTCGATACCTCACCACGAACGGCTTAAGTAAACAGCATTGCACCTGGCCTGCATCGAAGCACGAAGCTCACTGTGAACCAAGATACCTGGAGCGATTACTGGCGTCTTGGCGAACTGACCACGCTTAACTTCTTCCGTGAAGGTTACACGGGAGAACTGGCCGGCTTCTGGCATACCCTCGTAGACAAACTCCCCGATGGCGCTCGCGTCGTGGATCTGGCCACCGGCAACGGTGCGGTTGCGGTGGCGGTGCTTCGCCACGCCCGCCGTCTGGGGCGCAAGCTGGCGGTAGAAGGCGTCGACGTCGCGCAGATCGATCCCGCCGAACATGCGGGTAAGCAGCCCGAGTTGCGGGAAGAGTTGCAGGCCATCCGTTTCCATCCCGGCACGCCCCTTGAATGCACCGGGCTGCCCGCGGCGCACTACGATCTCGTGACCAGTCAGTACGGCATCGAGTACGGGGATCTCCGCACGGCCGTTGCCGAAATCGCGCGTTTGCTTGTCCCGGGGGGACGCTTCGGGGCCATCCTGCACAGCGCGGAATCCAACGTCGCGCGCACCGCGATGAACATAGACGCGCTGTTTACGACGCTGCTTGAAGCACTGGACATCCCGGGTCGCGCGCGCCGCCTGGTCATGCGCGTGGGCGATGCCCCCGATGCCTTCAGCCTGGCCCGTTCGCGCCAGGGCCCGGTGACATCTTCGCTCTGGTCGGAGCTCGACGAGGCCATCGCGCGCGCGCAGGCATACGCTGCGCATGACGAAGAAATGCGTGGAACCACGCAAGGCTTCCTGCAGCGCCTCCTGACGCCGTTGAACGGCGCCTGTCGGCTCGGGAAAGCGGAGCAGCTGGCGTTGATCGATCAGGTTGAAATAAGGGCGCGTAGCGTGCAGCAGCGCATGGCCGCATTGAAGACGTGCGCGTTGGATCGGGCCGCGCTCGATCGCTTTCTCGACCGGCTGGGCAGTGCAGGTCTGATATCTGAGCCGCCGCAAACCATCCAGTTCGGGGCGCGGCGTGAAGTGATGGGCTACGGAGTCGTCGCCCGTCGCGTCTAAGGTCCCTGCTTAAAACGGGAGCCTGAGGGGCGTCGGGACTGATCGCGTTGCCGAACCGATGCCTCCAGAAGTGCATCCACGGCCCCTCTTCGTTCCGCCTACCGCATTAATGTTGCAATAAAGCAACAAACGGGCGATGGGCATTTCCACCGTTAAGATTTTGTTGCTAGACTCCTGCGCTGCTGAGCGACAGCCAATGGGCAGGAGCCTGTTCGCGGCCGGCACTTCTAGGGATCGGAGAACATCCA
>JBKJTK010000318.1:0-9567 GCA_046590875.1 Chiayiivirga sp. | reverse complement strand
CTTCTCTTTGGTTACTTTCTCTTGGCCATTCACTGCGCCGCAGGAGCGGCGCGAACGCCGAAGGCGGCCCCGAAGGGGCGGAGGGCAGGATGCCCGGAGTAAGAGAAAGTGACTCGGCCGGCTGAGCCGGACGAAAAAAGCCAGGGATGGCGCTCGCGATGTCGGGGCCGAGAACGAACAAGATCAAAATGGATTCCAGCCTACGCTGGAATGACGAGCCTGTTGCGAAGGCGCGGGTGCTCGGCGTCGACGAGCCGCCATTTCAACCGCAGTGCAAGCCGCCAAAATCAAGCTCGACGCATCGGCGATCCCCCGCCCCGCGAGTTCCAGCGCCGTGCCGTGATCAACCGCCACCCGCACAAACGGCAGTCCCAAGGTGATATTCACCGCGCGCTCGAAGCCGCCGTGCTTGAGCACCGGCAGGCCCTGGTCGTGGTACATCGCAAGCACGGCATCCACGCCAATGAGTTTCGTTGGCAAGAAGGCGGTATCGGCCGGCAGCGGGCCGTCGAGCTGCATGCCTTCGGCACGAAGCACGCGCAACACCGGTTCGATGATTTCGATCTCCTCGCGACCCAGATGCCCGGCTTCGCCCGCGTGCGGGTTGAGTCCGAGCACGGCGATGCGCGGCGCTGCGATGCCGAAATCGGCGCGCAAGCCGGCATGCAGGATGCGCAGGATCCGCGTCAGCGTTTCCGGCGTGATCGCATCGGCCACGGCGCGCAGCGGCAAGTGGGTGGTGACCAGCGCGACTCGCAGGATGTCGGAAGCAAGCAGCATTACCACTTCGCAGCATGCGCGCTGCGCCAGCAATTCGGTGGTGCCGGTGTAGGCGATGCCGGCGTCGTTGACGATGCCCTTGTGCACCGGGCCGGTGACGAGTCCGTCGAACTCGCCGCGCTGGGCCGCATCGGCGGCTTCGATCAGGGTGTCGATGACAAACGCGGCGTTGCGTCGGTCGAGTTGTCCGGGGATCTCCGGCTGCGGCAGCGGGCGATGCCGCAGGGCGAGCGAGCCCGGTTGGTGCGGCGCGTCGGATTCGTCACGCAGTTGCAGCGGCAGACCCAGTCGTGCGGCAGCACGGCGCAGCGCGTCGCCGTCGGCGATCGCGACCATACTCGCCGTCAATTCGGTCTGTGCCAGCCGCACGCAGAGTTCCGGGCCGATGCCGGCCGGCTCGCCTGGAACCAGGGCAAGTCGGGGCAGGGTTGTGTTCACGCGGGTGGGGCGTGCTGCGTGATCGCGCGGCAGGCAGCCGCCGCGATCAGGAGGACTTCAAGCGGTTGTCGATATAGGCCTCATCGCGCAACTGGCGCAGGAAGCGCTCGTATTCCTCGTCCGCCTTGCGCCGCCCGATGGTTGCGCGCGCGGCATTGCGCTGCGATTCTACGGTGACATCCTGTTCGCGCTTGCCGAGGCGCTCGATGATGTGCCAGCCCACCTCGCTTGAGAACGGCTTGGAAACCTCGCCGTCTTTCAATGCGAGCAGGTTTTCTCCGACCGCGTTGCCCCAGGCCTGGGCCTGGAACCAGCCCATATCGCCGCCTTCGTTGCGCGTGATGACGTCGTCGGAGGCTTCCTTGGCGAGCTTGGCGAAATCCTCGCCGGCGAGCAGGCGCGCGTGCAGCGCCTCGGCGTTCTTTTGTGCTTCTTCGCTCGTCACCACTTCGTTGCTGCGGACCATGATGCCGCGCGCGTGATACTCGGTGACGCTCTGTGCGCTTTGCTCGCGCGTCTCGATCAGCTTGATCAGGCTGTAGCCGCTTGGGCCGCGCAGCGGTTGCGATACCTGGCCTGATGTCATGCCCTGCACCAGGTTGGCGAACAGCGGAGGAATTTCGTCGTAGCTGCGCCAGCCGAGATCGCCGCCCTCCAGCGCCGTCTGATGATCCGAGTAACGGGCCGCGGCGGCGGGGAATTCCATTTCACCCTTGTCGAGCAACTTCTTGATGCCGTCGATCTTGGTCTGCGCCCTGCCAATCTCCTCGGCGTTCGCGCCATCGGGTAGCGCAACGAGGATCAGGGCGATGTGCACCTGGCCGCGCTTCATGCTTTCACTCGCCAGCGCGATGTCGATTTCGGTTTCGCTGACGGCCACCCGACTTTGCGAGATCGACTGGCGCATGCGCTGCGCGGTGAGTTCCTCGCGCAACTGCTGGCGGAATTCGTCGTAATTCGAGCCCTCGCCGGCAAGTTGCGCGCGCAGCTGATCCAGCGTGAGCTTGTTCTGTTCCGCAATGCGGGTGATCGCTTGCTCCAGTTCGAGGTCGCTGATGCGCACGCCCGCGGATTCGGCGCGTTGCAGTTGCAGACGCATCATGATCAGGCGTTCCAGTACCTGCTTCTCGAGTGCACTCGGCGGCGGCAACTGGTCGCTGCGGTCGGCGAACTGCTGGCGGATATTGGCCGCGGCGCGATCCAGCTCACTGCGCAGGATCACATCCTCGTCCACCACCGCGACGATGCTGTCGACGGGATCGAGGGCGAGTGCTTGCGCGCGCAGCGAGGTCGCGGAAACAACGAGGAGCAGGGAAAGGAGGAGGCTGAGGATGCGGGTCATGGCAGGAGTTGGGGTCGCAGTGGGGGCCGCGCAGATCGGGCCGGTAAGTCGGGCTGGAAGGTCGGGCTGGAAGGTCGGGCCTGAACCAGTTGCAGCCCGGGACCGGCGTGGGCGTCAGCGCGTGTATCCGAGGATAGCACGCTCCAAAAGTTCGCCGGACTTGCGGCCCAGGGTTGCCAGGCCTTTCAGTTCCAGTTCGATATAGATGCCATTGTTTTTCTCGCCTTCGCGGTTGCGCACGTAGTGCCGGCCGAGGATGCGGGCGGCAAGGCAGCAACTTTCCCATTCGAAACCGGCCACGGCTTCCAGAGTGGACTGGTCCAGCAGCGAATAGTTCCAGCGCGCGACCACACGCCAGCGTTCGGAGATCGGCGCCACGAACGAGGTATCGACCTGCTCCAGCGCGACCTGGTTGGCGAGCGCGCCGCTGGACTCGCGGCGGAAGCGGTAGGCGAAATTGAACACGCCGGCGTTGCGCCAACGGTATTGAGCCCGCAGCGCAGAAAGATCGCTGAGCTCGTCTTCCGGGTCCCACTGCTGGCTGAGGCCGACGCGCCACCGATCGCTGAGCACCAGATCCAGATCGCCGACCACGGCGGAGCCTGCCGGATCTGTGACGGCCACGCCCGGCAACTGCACCCGCTGCGGATCGAAATAACGGATCTGACCGAGACTGGCCGAGAGCCGCTCGCGCCCCGAGGCTGCTTCCAGCAACCGAGTGGTGAGCGCGATCGTGGCCTGGTTGGCGTCAGTCTGTCGGTCCGCGCCGGTGAAACGGTTGTTGCGGAACAGTTGCGCGAAACCGAAGGTCAGGTCCTGTGTATCCAGCACCGGAAGATCGTTCTGGTCTTCGTACGGGACACGCAGGTAGTACAGCCGCGGCTCCAGCGTTTGCAGCATGCGCTTGCCGAACAGCTCGGTCCCGCGCTCGAAGAACAGGCCGGCGTCGAGGCTCGCGATCGGCGTGCCGCGACTGGGCGAACGCGAGGCGAACGTGGCCAGATAGTCGCGATCCAGCTCATAGCCGGTGTGGCGGTAACCGATTTCGGGTCGCACATAACCGGCCGCACGTTCAAACGGAAACGCCAGATACGGATGGAAGTCATATCGACGTGCACTCGGGCGTTCCTCGTGTTCGAAGGACACGACCTCGCTACGTAGGCCGGCGACCAGCCAGTCGTCGTACGGGCGTTCGTAGCCGAAAAGCACGCGGGGCAGACGCTGGAACGGCTCGAAGCCATCCGGCAGAAAAGGATCGGTGATCTCCCAGTCCTGCGCACTGAGGCTGGCGGTCCAGTAACGGCCGCGACCGTAAAGCCCGGCCGTGCTCTCCAGCAGGCTGGTGCTGGCCGCGGCCAGGGAATCACCGAAGTCCTCGAAATAGCGGTCGTCGGAGACATGGTTGAGGTTGGCGCTGACGCTCCATTGCGGACTCAGCGTGCCGAAATGTTGCACGCGGAAGGAACCGCGGTCGTCCCCGGTCTGATCGTCGTTCGGCAGCCACGTGCCCGAGATCTGACCGCTGTGCGCCAAGCCCAGATAGCGGAATTCCGCGCCCAGCATCGCGCCGCGACGGCCGAGGAGGCGCGGGTTCAAGGTCAGATCGTAATTGGGCGCCAGATTGATGTAGTAGGGCGCCGAGATGTCGATGCCGCTGTCCTGCGAAGTGCCGATGCTGGGAAAGAGAAATCCGGTCCGGCGCCGCTCATCGATTGGAAAGCTGGCGTAGGGCAAGTACAGGATCGGCACCGGACCGAGACGCAGCGTGGCATTGCGCGCGGTGCCGACGCCTTCAGCCTGGTCCAGATCCACGCGTGAGGCGCGCAGCTCCCAGCCGGTCGTGCCCGGATCGCAAGTGGTGTAGCTGACCCGGCTCAATACGCTGGTGTCGCCCTTGACCACGGCCTTGTCGGCGCGACCGTTGCCACGCGACTCAAGCAGTTGGTAGCGAACGCCCTCCAGCGTATTGCTGTCCTCGGAAAACGTGCCGCTGGCGCGTTCGGCGCCGAGCAGCATGCCGCGATCCTGGTAGCGGACCGAACCATCGGCTTCGTAGGTTTCGCCCTCGGTGTCGTAAATCAGCGTGTCGGCACCGATGAACTGGTCGGCCCGTCGGATCTCCACTTCGCCTTCGAGCCGGTAAGTTTTTTTCTCGTTGACGTCGAAGCGTTGCGCGCTCAGTTCGGTCTCGGATTCCTCGCGCACGCCGTCCTTGGGCAGGTCGGGGCGATAAAAATCGAATTGCGCGTTCGGCCGGCACAGCGCCCACATTGCGGGATCGTCGCGCTCGGCGGCGGTGGCAGGCAGGCCGATCGCGAGCAGCAAAGCACTAGCAAGGGGCGCAAAGCGGATTGTTTTTTGCACGAGGACTGGTTTGGGCAAAACGGCCGTCAGCATGCCGCAAAGCGGTCGCGAGCGGCAACGCGCGGTTTTCGTTAGCAGCCTGTCGGGCTTTGGTGGTCGAGGCGAAAATACGGCTGCGCGAGGACAGATTTTCGCCGATTCGCCGGCGCATAGTGGGGCTATGGGCCAAGATTCGGCGGAAATATGGACCGCGTAGACGGATTTGCTGCCCGGCCGCCCAAAGTCCGACAGGCTGCTGGGGTTGAGCCGGGATTCACGCTGAACCTTGCCCGTCGCGGTGGGAAAAAGTACCATTTCGGTACGTTTTAACCCTTTCCTCCGAGCGCGCCGCCATGCTCCGGGTCACCAAGCTCACCGATTACGCCACCCTGGTGCTGACCGTCATGGCCAGCGATCCCACCACCGTGCACAGTGCTACCGGTCTGGCCGAGCGTGCGCGGCTGGAGGCGCCGACGGTCAGCAAGCTGCTGAAACCGCTGGCGCATGCGGGGCTGGTCGAAGGGTTCCGCGGCGTCAACGGCGGCTACCGTCTGGCGCGTGTGCCGGAAAAGATTTCGCTGATCGAGATCGTCGAGGCGATCGAAGGCCCGCTCGGCATGACCGAATGTAGCGTGCACGCCGGCGACTGCGGCATTGAAGCGCACTGCGGCGTGCGCGCCAACTGGCGCCACATCAACGACGTGGTGACGCAGGCGCTGCGCGGCGTGACCCTGGCGCAGATGCTGGCGCCTGCGCCGCACACGGTTGGGCCCATGTCGCAGGCGCAGAGCCTGCGGCGGACTCCATCTGGGGATGCGCAGGAGCTGCCGAAACCTGCGCCGAACGGTAAATCCATACCAATGCGGCTGGCCGCAGTTTGATCCGCCAATGAATGCCGAAAACGCCCAGATTCACGAACAGCTCGGCCGCCGTTATGCCGCGGGCTTTGTCACCGATATCGAAACTGACACGATCGCGCCGGGTTTGAGCGAGGACGTGGTGCGCTTCATCTCTGCCAAGAAGGACGAGCCGGAATGGATGACGCAATGGCGTCTCAAAGCTTATCGCCACTGGCTCACGATGATTCCGCCGCTGTGGGCCAAGCTCAAGATCGCACCGATCGACTTCCAGGCGATCAGCTACTTCGCCGCGCCCAAGGCCAAGTACAAATCGCTGGCCGAGGTGCCGCAGGAACTGCTCGACACCTATGAAAAATTGGGTGTCCCGCTGCACGAGCGCGCACGCCTCGCCGGCGTGGCAGTGGATGTGGTGTTCGACTCGGTCTCCGTCGGCACCACGTTCAGGAAGGAATTGGCCGAGAAAGGCGTGATCTTCTGCTCGATGTCCGAGGCCGTGCGCGAATATCCCGACCTGGTGCAGCAGTATCTCGGATCGGTGGTACCGGCCGGCGACAACTATTTCGCGGCGCTCAATTCTGCGGTTTTCTCCGACGGCAGCTTCGTGTTCATTCCCAAGGGCGTGCGCTGCCCGATGGAGCTGAGCACCTACTTCCGCATCAATGCGCGCGATACCGGCCAGTTCGAGCGCACCTTGATCATCGCCGAAGAACGCAGCCACGTGAGCTACCTCGAAGGCTGCACCGCGCCGATGCGCGACGAGAACCAGTTGCACGCCGCGGTGGTCGAGCTGGTCGCGCTGGACGATGCCGAGATCAAATACAGCACGGTGCAGAACTGGTACCCCGGCGACGAGAATGGCGTCGGCGGCATCTACAATTTCGTCACCAAGCGCGGCGAGTGCCGCGGTGCGCGCAGCAAGATCAGCTGGACCCAGGTCGAAACCGGTTCGGCGATCACCTGGAAGTATCCAAGCTGCGTGCTGCTCGGCGACGACTCCACCGGTGAGTTCTATTCGGTGGCGTTGACCCATCATCGCCAGCAGGCCGACACCGGCACCAAGATGATTCATCTGGGGCGCAACACCAAGTCCAAGATCATCTCCAAGGGCATCAGCGCCGGCTACGGGCAGAACACTTATCGCGGGCTGGTGAAGATCGAGAAGAGCGCTGCCGGTGCGCGCAATCACACCCAGTGCGATTCGCTATTGATCGGCAAGAAATGCGGCGCGCACACCTTCCCCTACATCGAGGTCAAGCACCCTGACGCCACGGTCGAACACGAAGCCACCACGTCGAAAATATCCGACGACCAGTTGTTCTATTGCCGCAGCCGCGGCATTGGCGAAGAAGATGCGGTCTCGCTGATCGTCGACGGCTTCTGCAAGCAAGTATTTCGTGAACTGCCGATGGAGTTCGCGGTGGAGGCGAAGAAGCTGCTGGAAGTGTCGCTGGAAGGCGCGGTGGGCTGAGCATGCCGACGATCTCCGAGTTCTACGGCATCCTGATTCGCATGTACTTCGCCGATCACGCGCCACCGCATTTCCACGCACTCTATGGCGACGCGGAAGTTCTCGTCGACATCCGCACCTTCGTCTGTGGTGGAAGGCGGATTGCCGCGGCGCGCCCAGGCCCTGGTGCTGGAATGGGCGGCCCAACACCGTGACGAATTGATGGAGGATTGGAACCTATGTGCAGCGCGCAAGTCTCCGAACCCGATCGCGCCGCTGGACTGATTCCGGCCTGGCGCGTGCTGGCGCTGACGGTGCTGCCCGAACACCGTCTGTCGGTGCGATTCGCCGATGGAACGGAAGGCGTCGTCGACCTGTCGCGCGTGGTGTGGTGCGCGGATGCCGGTGTTTTCGCGGCACTGCGCGAACCGTCGCGATTCGCCGAGGCGTGCATCCAGCATGGCGCCATCCAATGGCCTGGCGACATTGATCTGGCGCCGGATGCCGCCTATCGAGAGATTCGCGCGCACGGACGCTGGATCGTGGAAAAATCATTGAGTCGATTGGAACACCCATGCTGAAAATTGAAAGCCTGCACGTCCGCGTCGCCGGCCGCGACATCCTCAAGGGGCTGTCGCTCGAAGTGAAAGCAGGCGAAGTGCATGCCTTGATGGGCCCCAACGGTGCCGGGAAATCCACGCTGGGCAATGTGCTCGCCGGGCGCGAGGGCTACGAAGTCGTTGAGGGCACGGTCACCTACGAAGGCCGCGACTTGCTGGAATTGGAACCCGAGGTACGCGCGGCGATGGGCGTGTTCCTCGCCTTCCAATATCCGGTCGAAATTCCGGGCGTGAACAACACCTATTTTCTGCGCGCCGCGGCCAACGCGCAGCGCAAGCATCGTGGCGAGCCGGAACTGGACTCGATGCAATTCCTCAAGCTGGTCCGGCAGAAACTATCAGTGCTGCACCTAAAGGACGAACTGTTGCATCGCGCGGTGAATGAGGGCTTTTCCGGCGGCGAGAAAAAGCGCAACGAGATCTTCCAGATGGCGGTGCTGGAACCGAAGCTGGCGATTCTGGACGAGACCGATTCCGGCCTCGACATCGACGCTCTCAAGGCCGTCGCCGAGGGCGTGAACGCGCTGCGTTCGCCGGAGCGAGCGTTCCTCGTCATCACGCATTACCAACGGTTGCTCGACTACATCACGCCAGATCGGGTGCACGTGCTGGCCGACGGTCGCATCGTGGAGAGCGGCGGGCCGGAGCTCGCGCTGGAGCTCGAAGCGCATGGTTATGCGTGGCTGAAGGATCGCATCGCGCCAGGGGCCAAGGCCTCCGCATGAGCGTGCTGCTCGACTCGCTGCTGGCCGGATTCGGTGCACTGCCAGCGCACGAGGGCATTGGCTTGGGCGCTACACGCAGCGCCGCGCTGGCGGCAGTGCGCGAGCACGGTCTTCCGGGTGCGCGGGTGGAAGCCTGGAAATACACCCAGTTGCGTGCGCTGGAACGACGCAGTTTTGCGCGAGTGACGGCGTTGCCGCAGATCGATGCGGCGGCGCTCGCATTGCCCGCCGCACCGCGGCTGGTCTTCATCAATGGACTGTTTCATGCCGGCTTGTCCGATCTCGCCGGACTGCCGGACGGTGTCTCGCTGGTTCCCTTGTCGCGCGAACTTTCAGGCTCCGACGTCCGCGCGGTTAGCTTCCTGGCGCGTCGTTACGAGCGCCGCGACGAGATCTTCGCGCAACTGAATTCCGCGCTCGCGAGCGAAGGTGCCGTGCTGCGCGCTGAAGCCGGTGTGCACAGCGACACCGCGATCCATCTCGTCTTGGTCGGCGCGACGGCGGCCGACGCGGCTTGGCATCTGCGTCATCTGATCGAATTGCGCGAAGGCGCACGCTTGACCCTGGTCGAACATCGAACCGCAAGCGGCGCGCACGCGCACTTCGGCAACGAGATCGCACATGTGCATCTGGCGCGTGGCGCATCGCTGCGTCACGCGCGCATCCAGCGCGAATCGGACGGGGCGATCACCCTGCTGCGCACCGACGCGGTGCTGGCGCGCGAAGCCCAATACCGCCGTGTCGATCTGGAGCTGGGCGCGGCGCTGTCGCGACATGAACTCAATGTCTCGCTTCAGGGCGCGGGTGCGCGCCTGCGTGCGAACGGCGTGCTGCTGGCGAACGGCAAGCGGCATCTGGACACGCGCCTGGGCATCGAGCACGTCGCGCCGGATACCGGCAGCGAACTGGTCTGGCGCGGACTCGGGGCCGATCGCGGTCGCGCGGTGTTTCATGGTGGCATCACGATCCGCGCCGGCGCCGATGGCTCTGACGCGATGTTGTCAAACAAGAA
>JBKJTK010000228.1:0-21849 GCA_046590875.1 Chiayiivirga sp. | reverse complement strand
GCCAAGCGCATCCAGGCGCAGCCGGTGCTGCGGCGCGAAGCGATGGTGAAGATCGAGGCGGCACTGGCGCAGAAATTGGCGCATGAGGGATTGCCGAATCGGCTGGTGGGACGGGTGAAGTCGCCGTTCAGCATCTATACCAAGATGAAGACCGACCACAAAAGCCTCGACCAGGTGATGGATGTTTTCGGCTTTCGTGTCGTGGTGCCCACGGTGATGCAGTGCTATCACGCGCTGGGTGCGGTGCACTCGCTGTACAAGCCGCTGGATGCGCGCTTCCGCGATTTCATCGCGATCCCGAAAGCGAACGGCTATCAGTCGCTGCATACCGTGTTGTTCAGTCCCTTCGGTTCGCCGGTCGAGGTGCAGATACGCACTGACGACATGGACCTCGTCGCCGAACGCGGCATCGCTGCGCACTGGGTGTACAAGAACACCGGTGCCTCGCCAAGCAGCGCGCAGAGTCGCGCCCACACCTGGCTGACGAACCTGCTTGAATCGCAGCAATTCGCCGGGTCCTCATTGGAATTCCTCGAAAACGTCAAGGTCGACCTGTTCCCGGACGAGGTGTATTTGTTTTCGCCCAAGGGCGACATTCTGTCATTGCCGAGGAACTCCACTGCGCTGGATTTCGCCTACGCCGTGCACACCGATGTCGGTGATCATGCGGTCGCTGCGCGCGTGGACAAGAAACTGGTGCCGCTGCGCACCAAACTGGTCAGCGGTCAGACCGTGGAGATCATTACCGCAGCCTCGGCTGGTCCGAATCCGAGCTGGCTGGAATTCGTGGTGTCGAGCAAGGCGCGCACTTCGATCCGGCATTACCTCAAGCATCTGCAACACGAGGATGCGGTCGAACTCGGGCATCGCATGCTGGATCGCGCGCTGGAGGCGCTGGAAACCTCGCTCGACGGCGTGCCGGCGGAAACGCTGGAACAGTACCTTGCTGAAAACCGGTTGCGGCGGCTGGAAGATTTGCTGGCGGAGGTCGCGCTCGGCAATCGCATGGCGCAGCAGGTGGCGCAGGCGCTGACCCAGGGGTTGGGCGATCGGCGGCCGAGTGGGCCGGGCACCAATGCGGAGAAGATCCAGATCAGCGGCGCCGAACGCGGCGTGCTGAGTTTCGCCAATTGCTGCCATCCGATTCCCGGCGACGACATCATGGGGTTCCTCTCGGCCGGCAAGGGGATTGTCGTGCACAGACTGGAATGCCCCAATGTGGTGGAGTACCGCAAGTCTCCCGAACGCTGGGTACCGATCGCCTGGGATCGGGCGGTGCAGGGCGACTACAAGGCCGGGTTACGGGTCGAGGTCGAGAACAAGCCGGGCGTGCTGGCGCAGGTCGCCGCGGCCATCGCCGAGGCCGAATCCAACATCGACAATGTCGAGTATCGCGAGCGCGATCAGCGCATTTCGGTGATGCACTTCAACATCGAGGTCAAGCACCGCAAACACTTGGCCGATGTGATCCGACGCGTGCGGAGACTGGCGCCGGTGCTCGGGGTGCAACGGATCTGAAGTCCGGGAATGGAGAATCGGGAGTGAAAGGGGAGAGCGACAGCGGCGGTCTCTTGCCTTTACGATTCCCCTTTCCCGACTCCCCATTCCCGGCTTGAACATGACCCGCCAACCCATCCACAGCGACCGCGCCCCCGCCGCCATCGGCCCCTATTCGCAGGCCGTGCGCAGCGGCAACACGGTGTATCTGTCCGGCCAGACGCCGTTGGATCCGGCCACGATGGAACTGGTGACCGGCGACATCACGGCGCAGGCGCAACAAGTATTCGAGAATCTGAAAGCGGTGTGTGACGCCGCCGGCGGCTCGTTCGCGAACGTGGTGCGGGTCGGCATCTATCTGACTGATCTGGCGCACTTTGCGGCGGTGAATGCCGTGATGGCGCAATACTTCCAGGCGCCGTATCCGGCGCGCTCGACCATCGGCGTGGCCTCGCTGCCACGCGCATCGCAGGTCGAGATCGATCTGGTGATGGTGCTGGACTGACGGCGGGTTTGAGTGCGGGTTCCGCGAGGTCGGCCGACGTGTCCGGTGCAGTGGGCGATTCCGGTCTCGCGCCGGTGACCTCGTTGCCGGGCGTCGGTCCGGCGCTGAGCGAACGCCTGAATCGTCTCGGCATCGTGCGTCTGCAGGATCTTTGGTTCCACCTGCCACGCGAATACGAAGATCGCACCCGGATCACGCCGATCGCACAGTTGCAGTCCGGCACGCGGGCCCAAGTCGAGGGCCGGGTCGAGGCCGTCGAGCGCGGCTTTCGTTACCGCCCGCAGTTGCGAGTCGCCATTGGGGACGACTCGCATTGCACCCTGATGCTGCGTTTCTTCCACTTCAACGCCGCGCAAACGCAGCAGTTCGTGCCCGGCACCTGGCTGCGCTGCTATGGCGACGTGCGCGAAGGCGGCAACGGCCTGGAAATCGTGCACCCGGCTTACCAGCGCCTGGCCGAACATGAGGTCGGACATCCGACGGATCGCCTCACGCCGATCTATCCGGCGGTCGAAGGACTCGGTCAGGCGTCGTTGATCAAGCTGATCGGACGCGCACTCGATCGCCTGCCGTCGGACGAGGCGCTCGAACTCTTGCCTGCAGCGTTGCTGCGGCGGCTGTCGTTGCCGCCCTTGCGCGACGCCCTGCTCGCGATGCATCGCCCCGCCGCAGATGCCGATACCACGGCCATGCTCGCCGGCACGCATCCCGCGCAACGCCGACTCGCCTTTGAGGAATTGCTCGCGCACCAGCTCAGCTTGCGACTGCAACGAATCGCGGTGCGCCGCCATGGCGCGTGGTCGCTGCAGCCGCCGGGTGCGCTGGCGCGCGCCTTCGAGCCTCGTCTGCCGTTTGCGTTGACCGCCGCCCAGCGTCGCGTGCTGGAAACAATCCGCGCCGATCTCGCGCGCCCGGAACCGATGCTGCGTCTGGTGCAGGGCGATGTGGGTTCCGGCAAAACCGTGGTGGCCGCGCTTGACGCATTACAAGCGGTGGAATGTGGCGCCCAGGTGGCCCTGATGGCGCCGACCGAATTGCTCGCCGAGCAGCACTACACAACTTTCCGTACCTGGCTGGAGCCGCTCGGCATCGAAGTAGTGTGGCTGGCCGGGAAGATCAAGGGTCGCGCGCGCACTGCCGCGCTGGCGCGCATTGCCGCGGGTGCGAGCGTGACGATCGGCACCCATGCACTGGTTCAGGAAGGCGTGGCATTCAAGCAACTCGCGCTGGCAATCGTTGATGAGCAGCACCGTTTTGGCGTGCACCAGCGCCTCGCCTTGCGCGACAAGGGGCTGCAAGGTGCGCAGGTGCCGCACCAACTGGTGATGACCGCGACCCCGATCCCGCGCACGTTGGCGATGACCGCTTATGCCGATCTCGATATCTCGGCCATCGATGAACTGCCGCCCGGACGAACACCGGTCCAGACCGTGGCCGTGAGCGCGGATCGCCGCAGTGAGGTGATCGAACGCATCCGCGCCGCCTGTGCCGAGGGCCGACAGGCGTACTGGGTCTGCACCTTGATCGAGGAACTCGACGATCTTCCGGGCAAACCCGGTTCGAGGCTCGACGTGCAAGCCGCACAGAAGACGTTCGAGCAGCTCTCGCAACAGTTGCCGGAATTACGCGTGGGATTGATCCATGGCCGACTCAAGCCCGCCGAAAAACAGAACTTGATGCAGGCGTTCAAGGCCGGGGAATTGCAGTTGCTGGTCGCGACCACGGTGATCGAGGTCGGCGTGGATGTGCCGAACGCCAGCCTGATGCTGATCGAGAACGCCGAGCGGCTCGGCCTGGCGCAGTTGCACCAGTTGCGCGGACGCGTGGGGCGCGGCGCGCAGGCATCGAGCTGCGTGCTGCTGTATCAGGCGCCGTTGTCGGCGCTGGCACGCGAGCGACTGGCCGTGATGCGCGAAACTGCGGACGGCTTCGTCATCGCCGAAAAAGACCTTCAACTGCGCGGTCCGGGCGAATTGCTGGGCACGCGCCAGACGGGACTCGCCGCGTTCCGCGTCGCCGACCTGATCCGCGATGCTTCGATGTTGCCCGCGGTGCAAACTGCGGCAGACGAGGTGCTGGCGCAGAAACCGGCGCTCGCCGAACGCTTGATCGCACGCTGGATTGGCAGCGCAGCGCGCTATGCCGGCGCCTGAGCGATTTGTACAGACCCAAAAGGACGACGACGTGAAAAAACAACCGTTGCTGATCGACACCGATCCGGGCGTGGATGACGCGCTCGCGATCCTGATGGCATTGCGTCACCCGAACACCGAGGTTATCGCATTGACGATTGCTGCTGGGAACGTGGGGCTCGAACATACGGTCGGCAACGCGCTCAAGTTGTGCGATGTCGCCGGCGTCGACATCCCGGTGTTCGCGGGTTGTGCGCTGCCGCTGGTGCATGCGGCCGAGGACGCGGCCTATGTGCATGGGCTCGATGGCTTTGGCGATACAGGCTATTCGCCGTCCACACGCGTGGCGGAACCTGAACACGCTGCGCTCGCGATGCTGCGCCTGAGCCGCGAGTTCCCGCACCAACTCACGTTCGTGATGCTGGGGCCGCTGACCAATCTCGCGCTCGCGCTGCGTCTGGACCCGACCCTTCCCGAGCGCGTGCCGCGCCTGGTAATCATGGGTGGCGCGGTGACTGGGCGCGGCAACACGCGGGTGCCGGTTGAGTTCAACATCGGCTTCGATCCTGAGGCCGCGCACGTGGTGTTTTCGTCCTGGCCCCAGTTCGAACTGGTCGACTGGGAAGCGACGTTGCGGCACGGTATCGCGCACAGCGTGTTCGATGCCTGGCTGGAACGAGGCGATGGCTGCGGCAAGTTCTACGACGCGATCTCGCGCCAGACCCGCGCCTGGTCCGAAGGCCGCCGCGGCAACGACTGGCATTCCGCCGACGGCCTAGCAATGGCTGTAGTGCTCGAACCCGACGGCGTGCAGCAATGGCAGGCGCGACCGGTCGTGATCGAGATGGCCGGCGTGCACAGCCGCGGCGCCACCGTCGTCGACTGGGACCGCCGCACCGGCATGCCAGACAACGCGCGCATTGCAATGACCTACGACCGCGCGAGTTTCGAACGCCTGATCCGCGTCGCGCTCGGTGTGGTTTAGCGAGGTGAGAGAACAAGCCGAGGGAGCAAGAGCGCTCAACGCAAAGGACGCAATGGAAAAACAGTAAGACGCAAAGGAAGATTGGATGAGTGGCTTCGGTATTCCAGTCCTCTCGTTTCGCGCCTGCTTTCCTTTGCGTCTTTTTTACCTTTGCGTTGAACGCTCTTGATTCGCCTTGCTTCAGCGCGGCGACGCGCCGGCATCACCGCGATTGCTGGCCTCGATCGAAGCGGCGCCCGGTGGCGCATTGCGCACCCACAGGTCCATCTGCGGGAACGCGATCTCGATCTTTTGTTCGCGCAACTCGGCGATGATGCGCTGGTAGAGCGCGTGGCGGACCGGGTTGCGGTCGAGGATTTCGCCGACGAACACGCGCAGTTCGAAATCCAGCGTGCTGGCGCCCAGCGACAACAACCAGCAGCTTGGTGGCGGCTGGCGCAGCACGCGCGGGTCGGATTCGGCAATCTCCAGCAACAGGCGGCGCACGGCTTCGGCGTCGCTGGCGTAGGCCACGCCGATCTTCAACACCACGCGGGTCACGCTATCGCTCAGGGTCCAGTTGACGAAGCGCTCGGTGATGAAGGTCTTGTTCGGGACCACCACTTCCTTGTTGTCCCAGTCCAGTACCGTGGTGGCGCGGGTGCGGATGCGCGTGACCGAGCCTTCGACTTCGCCGATGGTGATGATGTCGCCGACGCGGTACGGGCGCTCGAACAATACGATCAGGCCGGAGACGAAGTTCGCGAAGATTTCCTGCAAACCGAAACCCAGACCCACCGTGAGCGCGGCCGCCATCCACTGCAATTGCCCCCAACGCAATCCGAGCAGGCCGAGTCCCACGACCACGCCGCCGATCACGATCACGTAGCGGCTGATGCTGGTGATGGCGTAGCGCGTCGGCGCATCGAGGTTGATGCGCGAGAGCAGGCCGATCTCGACCAGGCCGGGCAGGTTGCGCGCGGCGATAAACGTCAGCACCAGGATGGCCAAGCCAAATAACAGGTCGCGCAGCGTTACCGCGGCGGCGATGCGCTTGCCCTCGGCGCTGACCTCCGAGTAACTCCACAGCGCGATTTCGTCGAGTCGGGCGAGGGCCGGCAGCACGTCGGACCAGACCCAAAGCAAAACCAGCGTAACCAAGGCGACCGTGAGCGCGCGCAACAGGCGCCGGGTCTGCGCGTTGATGCTGGCGAGCGTCACTTCCTCGGGTTCCAGTTCCGGCATCGCATCGCCAGCGGCGCCGGTACGATCGGTGCTGGCACTGGTGGCTTCGGTCTCGCGTTTTTGTTCCAGGCGCTTGAGTGCGAGACGGCGTTCGCCAAGCAGGAACCAACGCGCGATCATGCCGTGCAGCACCGCCACGCCGAGCAGGGCGCTGGCGCTCAGCCACAGGCAACGCAGCATCACGCCGGCGGTCAGCACATACCCGCTCAGTGCCAGCAGCGCGAGCGACGCAAGCAACAGCGGGATCGCACCGCGCAGCAATTGCCGCAATCGAGCCGGTTCGATGTTGGGCACGCCGCGCGGCGTCCACACGGCACCGGGTGCGAGCAGGCGCCAGGACAGCCGCGCGCCGATCGCGCAGAACGCCAGCAGCATCAGGCGCGCGGCCGCATCCACCGCCGGTTCCTGTCCACGGATGAAAGCCAACGTCAGCAACCACTGCAAGGGCAGCAGGCCGAGCCCCAACCAAGGCAACGCTGCGCGCAACGCGGCGCGGCGCGCGCGGGTCCAGCGAAAATGCAGATGACCCAGCCCACGTTCGCGACTCAACCAGTGCAGCGCCTGCCACAACAGCACGCCGCCCGCGAGCGAAATCAGGCTGGCGCCGAGCGAGTCGCTGAACTTGCCGGCCGCGCCGGCGCGTTGCAGCAACCAACCCATTAGCCACAGCAACAGCGGCCAGGGCAGGGCCGCCATTGCGGTCAGCAGCAGCGCGCGCGCGGTGTGGCGGTAGCGATCTGAACGCACGCGCAGCAAGGGTTGCGCCAATACCTCCAGCTTCGTTTGCACGCGCCGACGCAGCAGGAGCAGCGCGATCACCAGGGCGCCGCCGAGCAGCGCAAACGGCCACCGTTCGGTCGTGGCTTCAAGCAACAGGCGCGCCGAGGTTTGGTAGCGCGAGAGTTTGAACAGGTCGGCCCAGCCTTCCGACTGTCGCTGCAGCCAAGCCAGGCTGACCGCCTCGTGGCCGGGAATCCAGAGCAGGCGACGGTCGAGGATGCGGGTCAGCTCGCGTGTGTTCGAGAGCGAATCCTGCAGCGTGCGTTCGAGTTGGGTCAGCGATTCGGCCAAGTCGCGCTGCGCCGCTTCGATCCGCGGCAACAGTTCGGCGCGGGTCGCGAACAAGTGCGAGAGGCCGTTGCGGAGTTGTTCGCTACCGACGGTATCCTCGCTCTCGACCTCACGCATGGCCTCCTCGACGGCCTGATCCGGTGCATCCAGGCGGTCGCGTTGTTCATCGAGTTCGATCAGGCGCAGTTGCACGCGCGCGAGTTGGCGTCGGGTCGCGTCGAGTTCGCGAGCGATCTGGTCGGGCTCCTCCAGGCGACGACGTTCGCTGAGCAGGATCAGGCCGACGCCCTCGTCGTCGGCGCCGAGGTCGAGGCGGGCGCGGGTGTTGCGCAGCGATTCCGCCACCGCGTTGCTGGCGCGTTGGGCGCTGCGCGCGCGCTCCACCGCCGCGCGCGCCTGGGCCGCGGTATCGCCGAGCTCATCGCCGAGCGCGATGTTGCGGTCGGCCGCGCCGATCAGTGTACGGTCGGCGTCGCCTAGCGACGCGCGTTCGGCTTGCAGCCGTTGCGACAGCGCCGCGAGCTCCGCGTCGGTTCGTTCGGCCAGCATCGACTCCAGGACGTCGATTTCGCGTTCCTGCAACGTGACCTGGCGTTGCAGCGCGCGCTGGCGCAATTCAAGCAATCGACGCCGTTCCGGCAACTGCAACTGTTCGGCGTCCAGCTGTTGCAACTGGGCAAACGCAAGTCGGCGCGAGGCCTCGATCGCAAGCGCGTTGGCGGCTTCCAGCGTTCCGGCGACGGCATCGGACGAGACGCTGGTGCGCGATGCGTCGACCCGCAGCCGTTGCTGCGCGAGCGCTTCGCTCAGTGCAGGCGGACGCGCGCTCGCGGTGGCGAGTTCGGCACCGCGAGCGGACAGTTCGAGGGCGCTCTGTTCGGCCTCACTTCGCAGTTCCGCCAGTCGCCGGACAAGTTCTTCGCGTGGGGCTCGCGTGGGGAGCTCCGAACGCCAGCGCCGGAAGTCTTCCGCCGATTCGTCTGCGAGCGCTCGTTCCAGGCGTGCGATCTCGGTCGCAGTGCCGGATTGAGAATCGCGTATCGATCGCGCCGCCGCTGCGAGCCGGTCCGCCCCCCGGTCGTCGGCCAGGGCGCGGTCCAGCAGATCCTGAATGGCTTTGCGCGTGGTTTCGTCCGGTCCATCCGCGCGTTCGAGTTCAGCCTTGGCGCGTTCGATCTTGCCTGCCACCGATGCGGGCAACGTGGCGGTGCCGGATTGGGCGTGCCCGACGAGTGAGTGAAGCAGCAAAGCGGCGAGAAGCAACGATCGCATCATGCGGGACGGGTCTCGGACAGGCATCGGATTCCGGCAAGATTATTCCGCCGACGATCGCAGACTTGCGAAACCCGGGCGCCGAAGGGTATCATGCCGCTCTTTTCTCGCCGGGCCTTCGTTCCGGCGTCAGGACCGACCGATGAAAGCCGACATCCATCCCAAGTATCAGGACGTAGTGTTCCAGGACCTGTCCTCGGAATTTTCGTTTCTCACCCGCTCCACCCTCTCCAGCAAGGAGAAGGTCAAGTGGGAAGATGGCCAGGAGTATCCGCTGATCAAGGTGGACATCTCCTCGCACTCGCACCCGTTCTACACCGGCAAGCACAAGGTCATGGACGCCGGCGGCCGCGTGGACAAGTTCCGCCGCCGCTACGCCAAGCCCGGCGCGTAATATACGTCGCGCACCGCGCGCGACGTCGCCAACGCTGCACCCGTTGCAAGAACGAAACGCCGCCTGCCTGTCAGGCGGCGTTTTGCTGTGCAATAATTTCGCAGGGGTCGGGGGTCTGTCACGAGCTGAATCAATCCGCATGCCAGCCCGGAATTCGCGCACGTAGGTGCGCTCCGGCGTGGAGTGGTCTGCGATCCATCCGTATGCGCGCCTCAAGGAGAGAATGCCGTGTCCGAAAGCAAGAGCGTGTTGCTGACCGATTCCGAGTCGAACAAGACTTCGACGTTGCCGCTGATGCGCGGTTCGCTCGGTGCGCCTGCGGTGGACATCGGCAAGCTCTACAAGGACACCGGTTACTTCACCTTCGATCCGGGCTTCGTCTCGACCGCCAGCTGCAAGAGCGCGATCACCTACATCGACGGCGACGAAGGCGTACTGCTGTACCGCGGCTACCCGATCGAGCAGCTGGCCAAGCATTCCAGTTTTCTTGAAGTCGCCTACCTGCTGATCAACGGCAGTCTGCCGGGCGCGAAACAGTTTGACGATTTCCAGCACGAAGTCACGCATCACACGATGATGCACGAGGCCTTCAAGGGCTTCCTCTCCGGTTTCCGCCACGATGCGCATCCGATGGCGATGATGACCGGCATGATCGGTTCGCTCGCGGCGTTCTACCACGACAACCTGGACATGGACGATCCCGAGCAGCGCCGTCTTGCCGGTATTCGCTTGATCGCCAAGGTGCCGACGATCGCGGCGGCGTGTTACCGCTATTCGATCGGTTGGCCGATCCGCTATCCACGCAACAATCTCGAATACTGCACCCGCTTCCTGCACATGATGTTCGAGGTGCCGAGTGAGCCGCTGGATCTGCCGCCGGTGGCGGCCAAGGCGCTGGACTTGCTATTCATCCTGCACGCCGACCACGAACAGAACGCGTCGACATCAACGGTGCGTCTGGTCGGTTCCACCGGTGCGAATCCGTATGCTTGCGTGGCCGCAGGTATCGCGGCGTTGTGGGGTCCGGCACACGGCGGCGCAAACGAGGCTGTGCTCAAGATGCTCGGCGAAATCGGCACGGTCGACCAGGTCGGCAAGGCAGTCGAGCGCGCCAAGGACAAGAACTCTGGTTTCCGGTTGATGGGCTTCGGCCATCGGGTCTACAAGAACTTCGACCCGCGCGCGACCATCATCCGTGAGATGTGCCACAAGGTGCTGCATGAGTTGGGCGTACACGACCCCATGCTGGACGTGGCGATGAAGCTGGAAGAGGCAGCGTTGAAGGACGACTACTTCGTGCAGCGCAAGCTCTACCCGAACGTCGATTTCTATTCGGGCATCATCTACAAGGCGCTCAAGATCCCGACCGAAATGTTCACCGTGATGTTCGCGATCGCGCGCACCGTAGGCTGGGTCGCGCACTGGCTGGAGCAACAGACCGATCCGGACGCCAAGATCGGGCGTCCGCGCCAGATCTATACCGGTGCGGTCACGCGCGACTACACCGCGATCGATCGGCGCTGATCGCGCGCGATCGGATGCCCTCAGGCGTCCGGCTCGCGGGCTTCGTACGCTGCGATCTGTTCCTTCGCGATCAGTGCCTGTAACGCGACGAGCGAGGCACGCCGCATCGGGCACCCACCGATGCGATCTAGCGGCGCTTGCCGCAGGGCGTCGCGCGGCAGCACGGTGAGATCGAACGGCAGATTGTCGGCCGCGAAGAGGTAAACCGGAAACTCCGCGCTGCGTTCGCGATCCAGGCGCAACTGACGCTCACGCTGCTCGTACGGAATGCCGCTCTCATCGAGAAATCGCGGCACCGCATCGGCATCATCGTCGAAAAGATGCAGGCAGACCGCCGAATGCGCGTCCGCCGTGCCTTCCAGCACGGAACCGACCAGGCGCGGGTCGAATCGCGCAAGATAGCTCATGGCGCGCAGCGCGGCTTCGCGGCGTACGTGGACAAGCTGCGGCTGGCTGTCGGCCTGGAACAGGCGCTGATATTCGCGCAGCGCTTCCTCGATCTCGCTGTTGCGTGGCAACGCCGAATCGTCGTGCTCACCCAACCTCGCGGCGGCTTTGAGCTTGGCCTGATGAAAATCGCGGATTCCGCCTTCGACCATCAAGCGCGCAGCTTCGATGGCCAGGCGCTGGCGGCGTTCGCGGGTGCGGGTCTTGGCGTGCTGCTCGGCATGTCGCATCGCTCTGCTTCCCGATGTGATTGCAGCGGTGACACGGACGGAACCTGCGGGACGGTGCTGCGCCCCGCATGGCTCAGAAGATATCAAAAGCCTCCTGCTCGTTGGAGTTCTGTCCCGAGGTGGCCATGCGGGTTTCCAACCGGGCGATGTCCTCGACCTTGAACAGTTCCGACATCGCGCCCGGCGTACCCGGACCGACAAGCAGACCGCTCGACGGACTGATCAGGGCGGTCGCGATGCCGTTCGGCATGTCGGTCGAGGGCTCCGGCACGCCGTCCAGCGCGACGCGCATCAGGTCGATCCACATCGGTAGCGCGGCCTTGGCACCGAACTCGCCGGCACCGAGCGACGAAAAGTCGTCCATGCCCACCCACGCCGTGGTCGCGAGATTGCCGCCAAAGCCCGAGAACCAGGCATCACGGTGATCGTTGGTGGACCCGGTTTTCCCACCCAGATCTGTGCGTTCCAGCACCAATGCACCGCGTCCGGTGCCGCGTTTCACCACATCACGCAGCAGCGACTGGATCAGGTACGTGGTGCGTTCATCGACTGCGCGCGGGGCCAGGAAGACATCGGAGGGGCCGTCTTCCAGTCCGGTCGTCGTGGCGGCGGGGTTGCCTGCGCTGCTCAGGTCGAAGCCGGCGCTGCTCGTCGTGGCGGCAGTGGTGGCCTCTCGCAGCAGGCGTTCCGGGCACTGCCGGCAAGCGCGCAGCGGATGTTCCATCGCGATCACAAGGCCATCGCGATTCTCGATGCGTGAGATGAAATATGGTTCGACCAGGAAGCCGCCGTTGGCGAACACGGTGTAACCACGGGCGAGCGCGATGGGCGGCACCGAGCTGGTGCCGAGCGACAGCGAGAGATTTTCCGGAAGGCTTTCGGCGGTAAAACCGAAGCCCTGGATGTAACGCTTGGCGTAGCTGACGCCAATTGCATCCAGGATGCGGACCGACACCAGGTTGCGCGAAGTCACCATCGCCTCGCGCAGGCGCATGGGGCCGGCGAAGGTTTCGTTGTCGTTCTGCGGCCGCCAGGTCTTGCCGCTGCCGCGATCGTGGAACACGACCGGTGCGTCGAGCACGATCGAGGCCGGCGTAAAGCCGCGCTCGAATGCCGCCGCATAGACGAAGGGCTTGAAACTCGACCCTGGCTGTCGCAGGGCCTGGGTCGCGCGATTGAATTTGTTCAGCCCAAAGCTGAAGCCGCCCGCGAGCGCGACCAACGCGCCGTCCTCGGGTGAGAGCGAGACCAGCGCGCCTTGCGCCTTGGGAATTTGCGCCAGTTGCCAATCGCCTTCGCCGTTGCGCGACAAACGGACGATGTCGCCGCGCTTGAGCACATCGCTCGCCCCGCGCGGTGCCGCGCCACGGCGATTCTCGTCGATGTAGGGCGCGGCCCAACGCATGCCCTCCAGTGCCAGCGAGGCGCTTTGTCCATCGGCGAGGAACACGGTCGCTGACTTTGCGTCGACCTCCGTCACCAGGCCGGGCTGCAGACCAGCGATTGCACGGTAGTCGCGTAGTTCCTGCTGCCAGTGTTCGGGCGTGGCGTCTTCGGCCAGTTCGACTGAGGCTTCGGCGCCGCGCCAGCCGTGGCGACGGTCGTAGGCCAGCAGCGCGTCGCGGATCGCCAGCGTGGCGGCTTCCTGCGCGCGGCTGTCAAGTGTGGTGAATACCCGGTGGCCGCCGGTGAGCGCGTCTGCGCCGTAACGGTCGACAGCAGCCTGACGCACCATCTCGGCGACGTAGGGCGCTTCGAGCTCGATCGGCGGCTCGTGCGGGTGCGCTCGCGCGGGCTCGGCCTGCGCAGAGACACGTTGCTCCGCGCTGATGAAGCCGACCTCCTGCATGCGTTCCAGCACATAGTTGCGCCGTTCCAGCGCGCGCTCCGGATTGGTGATCGGATTGCCGCTGGAAGGAAATTTCGGGATCGATGCCAGCGTTGCGGCTTCGGCCAGCGACAATTCACCGAGGCTCTTGCCGTAATAGAACTCGGCCGCCGCGACGATGCCGTAGGCGCGATTGCCGAAGAAACTCTTGTTCAGATACAGCTCGAAAATTTCGTCCTTGGAAAGCGCGCGCTCCATCTTCAGCGCCAGCAACATCTCGGTGAACTTGCGGGTGTAGCTGTATTCCGGGCTCAAAAAGAACATCTTCGCGACTTGCTGGGTGATGGTCGACCCGCCCGGAACGCGCCGGTCGTCGGTCGTGGCCAACAACCAGACCGCGCGGGTAATGCCGCGCCAGTCGATCCCCGGGTGGTCGTAGAAACGGGCATCCTCGACCGCGATAAAGGCCTCTTTCACCTGTTCCGGCACCGCTGCGATGCTGACCGGGGTGCGGCGGGTTTCGCCGAAAATCGCGATCAGCTTGCCGTCCGCCGCGTGCACGCTGAGCGGAACCTGGAGCTGGAGGTCGCGCAACGCCTGTACTGACGGCAGGCTGGGGGCGACCAGCCAATACAGGACCCCGAGGGTCCCGAAGCCCAGGACGGCAAGCAGCAGGCAAGCGTAGACACTGAGCCGCAGAAGGCGACGAAGGCGAGGCATTTCGGGGAATCTCAAGGGTTTGCAGAACGTCTTGAACAGGAGTATAGAACGTCTCGAGGTCGTCGACAGGGAAAGGGCGACGGGGAAATTTGACGCAGAAACTGGCATGACATGGCGGGATCGGGGCACGGATTTGCGTGCAACCGTCATCTCCTGTTGCCAAAGTGTAAAAAATCGTTATCTAATGTAGCTGCGTAGGTATCGCTCGTAAGAGCCCGTGGGAAGGGGAGAAACCGTGGGGCTGTTCGCTACCAACAACTCACCAGTCATCGGAGTGGACATCAGTTCCACCGCCGTCAAGCTGTTGCAGCTGAGCCAAACCGGCGGTCGCTACCGGGTGGAGCACTACGCGGTCGAGCCGCTGCCACCCAATGCGGTCGTCGAGAAGAACATCGTCGAGGTCGAGGCGGTGGGCGAGGCCATCAAGCGCGCGCTTGCTCGCTCCGGTGCCCGCACCAGGCAGGCTGCCGCCGCCGTGGCCGGGTCCGCAGTGATCACCAAGGTGATCCCGATGCAGGCCAACCTCGGGGCCGACGACATGGAGGACCAGATCCAGGTCGAGGCGGCGCAATACATTCCCTACCCGATCGAGGAAGTCAGCCTCGATTTCGAGGTGCTCGGGCCGGTCAAGGACAACCCGGAGATGATCCAGGTGCTGCTCGCGGCGTCGCGCAGCGAGAACGTTGAGGTGCGCCAGTCGGCGCTCGAACTCGGCGGCTTGGTGGCCAAAGTGATGGATGTCGAGGCGTTCGCGATGGAAAACGCGTTCCGCCTGATCGCCGACCAGCTGTCGGTGCCGAAGGACGCGCTGGTGGCGCTGGTCGACGTCGGTGCCACCATGACCACGCTCAACGTGCTGCGCAACCAGCGCAGCATCTACACCCGCGAACAAGTGTTCGGCGGCAAGCAGCTCACCGATGAGGTAATGCGTCGTTATGGCCTCAGCTACGAGGAGGCCGGCCTCGCCAAGCGCCAGGGCGGCCTGCCCGAGAGCTACGAGGTCGAAGTGCTGGAGCCGTTCAAGGAAGCGATGGTGCAGCAGGTCAGCCGCTTGTTGCAGTTCTTCTACGCGGGTAGTGAATTCAACCGCGTCGATCAGATTGTGCTGGCCGGAGGTTGCGCGTCGATTTCTGGCATCGCCGAAATGGTCGAGGAACAGATCGGGGTGCTGACGATCGTTGCCAATCCGCTCGCCAATATGTCGCTGTCTTCGCGCGTGCAGGCGCAGGCACTGGCGCAGGACGCCCCGGCGTTGATGATCGCCTGTGGCCTGGCTCTGAGGAGCTTCGACTAATGGCCAAGATCAATCTACTTCCCTGGCGTGCTGAGCGGCGCAAGCTGCGGCAGAAAGAATTTTTCAGCATGCTCGGCGCGACTGCGCTGGTGGCGGTGCTTGCCGCGTTTGGCGTGATCACGTATTTCGATCACCTGATCGATGGCCAGAACCAACGCAACGCACTGCTGCAAAAAGAGATCGCGTTGCTCGACGAGAAGATCAAGGAGATCGAGGAACTCGACAAGAAAAAAGCCCAGTTGCTGGCGCGCAAGGCGGTGATCGAACAACTGCAGGCGAGCCGGTCGCAGATGGTGCATCTGTTCGACGAACTGGTGCGCACCATACCCGAGGGCGTGCGTCTGAATACGATCAAGCAGACCGGCGACGAACTGACGCTGGACGGCGTGGCGCAATCCAACGCTCGCGTGTCGTCTTATATGCGGGCACTGGAGGTCTCGGGCTGGTTGACCAATCCCGACCTGTCGATCATCGAGGCCAAGGGCACCGACAAGGCTATGCCGTTCACGTTTGCGCTCAAGGTGAAGTTGACCAAGCCCAAGCGGGAAGGCGACGTTGAGCCCGCTGACGAAGAGACCGTCGCGATGGCTGGAGGTGCGCCGTGAGCGGTTTCAGCCTGCGGAATCTCGACACCGGTAATCCAGGCGGCTGGCCGCAATCGGTCAAGGTCTTTTTCTGCGCCATCCTGGCGATCGTGATCCTGTTCGTCGGCTGGTATCTTTTCGTCCGCGATCAACAGACCGCGCTCGAAGGCCTGCAGCGAACCGAACTCGACCTGCGGATGCAATTTGAGGAACGGCAGAAAAAAGCGGTGAATCTGGAACCGCTTAAGCGTCAGCTGGTGGAAATGGAAGCGATGCTGCAGCAGATGTTGCGGCAATTGCCAAGCAAGACGGAAATGCCGGACCTTATCGTCGACATCTCCCAGACAGCGCTGGCGACCGGAATCCAGAACGAACTGTTCCAGCCGCTGCCGGAGATCAAGAAAGAGTTTTACGCGGAAAGGCCGATCTCGCTGCGCATGGTCGGCACCTACCACCAGTTTGGTGCGTTCGTCAGCGGCGTGGCTTCGTTGCCGCGGGTGGTGATCATGACGATGCATGACATCTCGTTGAAGCCGCGTACCGGCACGAACGATTCGCTGGTGCTGGAAGGAACGGTCAAGACCTACCGTTACCTGGACGAAAACGAGACCGCGGCCGACCCCGCAGCTCCGCCAGCAGGAGGGCTGTGAATCATGGCGTCGATCCGTTCCAATCATGCCTCCACGCCTACCAGGGCGCTGTTCCTGTGTTTGGCTGTGCTGTCGATGGCAGGTTGCTCCAGTGGCATGAGCGATCTCGAGAAGTATGTCCAGGACACCAAAGACCTTCCGCCGCCGCCGCTCGACCCGCTGCCGGTTATGCAGCAGTTCGAAACCTTCGAATACGCCGCGCAGGATTTGCGCGACCCTTTCAGCAATCCGTCCGACGAGCAGGCCTCGTCTGCAGGAGCGGGTCCACGTCCGGACCCCGAGCGTCGCAAGGAGGCGCTCGAGTCGTTTCCGCTCGATGGCCTCGACATGATGGGCACGTTGGGCACCGGCGACAGTCTTGTCGGTCTCATCATGGATCCGGATCGCGTGATCCATCGTGTTGTTGCCGGCAATTACATGGGCCAGAACGATGGCCGCATCACGACAATCAGCGAAGACAAGATCGAGCTGGCCGAGCTGGTACCGGACGGCTCCGGTGGTTGGATCGAACGCCGCGCAGATATTGCGCTGGACGAATAGGGCATTGGGGGATAGCAAGATGACGGCGACGAACATGAAACTCCAGGGAGTGGGGCCGGTGCTGCGGAACCGAGCTGTCTGCCTGGTTGCCTGGATCACCTTGGCTGCGCCGTTCTCGGCCAGTGCCGAGAATGTGCTGCAGGACATCAGCTTCGTGCCCGGCGATGGCGGGCGCGTCGAGATCACCCTGCAACTCGCCGAAGGCGGCGTGGATGCGCAGGTGTTCACTACCGATCAGCCACCACGAATCGCGATCGATCTGGCCGACACCCGCAACGCGGTTACGCAGCGGCGAGTAGCGGTCGGCTCCGGATCGACCAGCGCCATCAGTGCGGTCGAAGCCGCCGGTCGCACCCGCGTCGTCGTCGACCTGTTCCGTCCGGCTTCTTACGAAACCCGCATGGAAGGCAACAGCTTCGTGCTCAGCATTTCCGGCGGATCAAGCGCAGGCTCAATGCCTGCCACCGGCGCGCCGCTGACAATGTCGGCCGATCCTGCGAAATACATCGCCGGCAGCCTGGAGGTCTCCAACATCGATTTCCGCCGAACGGCAGAGGGTGCCGGACGCGTGGTGGTCACGTTCAATGGGGAAGGTGCGGCTGCTGACATGCGCAATGAAGGTCAGCACATCATCGTCGACCTGCCCGGCGTGCGGGTGCCCGGATCGCTGGTGCAAAAACTGGATGTCGTCGACTTCGCGACCCCGGTGCATTACGTCGAATCCAGTGACACCGGTGGCGGCGCGCGGTTGAAGCTGAGCACGGCCGGTCCGTTTGAATCGATGGCCTACCAGACCGGTAACGAATACGTGGTGGAAGTCTCCTCGCCCGCAGTGGCTGCCGCGGCGATCGATGCGCAGGGTGGAGAAGTGGAAGAAGGGTACGTAGGCAAGCCGGTTACCTTCAATTTCCAGGACATCCCGGTCCGGACGGTGTTGCAACTTATCGCCGAAGAATCCGGGTTGAATGTTGTCGCAGCGGACACGGTCACCGGCAACGTCACGTTGCGCTTGATCAACGTACCGTGGGACCAGGCGCTCCAGATCGTGCTGCGTGCCAAGAACCTGGATCAGCGCCGTGATGGCAATGTGGTCTGGATAGCTCCGCAGGCGGAAATTGCCAGCTATGAGAAGGCGCAGGCCGATGCCCGCATGGCGAATGAAGTTTCGGCGCCGCTGATAACCGAGTACATCCAGATCAACTACGGCAGCGCCGAAGAACTCACCAACTTGTTGACCAGCGATGCCAAGTCGGGGCAGTCGGCTGGTGGAGCAGGTGGTGCGCAGGGAGGGCAGCGTGGTTTTCTATCGCCGCGAGGCAGCGTAACCTTCGATCAGCGCACCAACACTATTCTGCTAAACGATACGGCGGAAAAAGTTGTCGAGATCAGGCGACTGATTGCTCTACTCGACCGCCCGGTGGACCAGGTACTGATCGAAGCCAAAATAGTCATTGCTTCGGAAGACTTCGCTCGCGAGTTGGGCGCGAAGTTCGGTCTGAGCGGTGGGTATGAAGACAACAATGGAAACATCTTCACGACGACCGGGACTCTGAATGGCGCGGATCGCATGGCGAACGTCGCGCTAGCCAACCGTTTCGCTGGCCAGTCGAGCGGCCTTCCGGTATCTGTTCCGGGCGGTATCGGAGGGGGGATTACGGTCCCGGGAATTGGAGATCGGTTGAACGTGAACTTGCCCGTCACCGCATCCTCAGGCTCGATCGGCTTCGCGATTCTGGGTGCTGACTATCTGCTCGATCTCGAGCTGTCGGCGCTGGAGACGGAGGGTCGAGGCGAGATTGTCTCGAGTCCCCGCGTGATCACGGCAAATCAACGAGAAGCCAAGATTCGACAGGGCGATGAAGTCGGTTACGTCACGATTTCTCCATCGGCCGGTGCAATACCAATCCCCAATGTCCAGTTCAAGGAAGTGTTGCTTGAGCTCACGGCGACGCCGACGATTACCAAGGATGGCAGAGTTTTCCTGGTCCTCGTGGTCAAAAAAGACGACATTGAGGGCTTCGTGTCCACCTCCATCGGTGACGTTCCGCAGATCGCGAAACGCGAAATCAGTACCGCGGTGCTGGTCGATAATGGCCAAACTGTCGTAGTAGGTGGTGTATACGAGTTCAGCAGCCGTGAAGATTTGAACAAGGTTCCGTTCCTGGGCGATGTACCGGTCCTGGGCAACTTGTTCAAACGCAAAGGCAGAAATACCTCGAAAGCTGAGCTGCTGATATTCGTCACACCCAAGATCCTGTTTGTGCCGGGGCGCAGCGAATGAGCGCGTTGATGGCGGCGAGCAAGAATGAACATGAACGCAGGAAGCGAACTGGTTTGCGGAGAGACATCATGAAATTTGCAGCCTCCATGAAATCCTTAGTGTTGCTATTGCTGGCGGCAGGTTTGACTGCTTGTGGCGGCGGAGGCGGGGCCGGCAATGACTCCGGCTTCAATCCGCCGGGTGTCAACATCTCGGCGACCGCATCGAGTGCATCCATCGGCATAAACTCCAGCACCGACGTCACGGTGCGGATGACCCAAGTCAGCGGGGCGCCGGTTGCCAATGGAACGCTAGTCTCGGCAAGCGTCAGCCCGGCAGGTATCGGCAATATTTCTTCACTCACGACCGCCGGATCGGCGACGTCGCCGACCAGCGGCGGCAACGCGACGTTCCGCTTCCAGAGCGGAGGCCAGACTGGCAACGCAACCTTGTCGTTCTCGGCGCAAGATCCAGCAACCCCAGGCCGCACGGCCAGCACGACGTTGGTCATTGCAATCACGGGCTCGTCCACGGGCGATTCCCGCTTGACCATCAGCCCGGTCCGTACAACGTTGCCGGTTAACGCATTCAATGTAGCTCCCTTCATTGGCTCGCCCTATCTGGCCGAAGTAACGATCACGGTTCGGACGGCCAGCGGGCAGGCGATCAATTTGCCGGATGGGATCCAGGTTTCGGTCAACCCAGTCGGCGCGACAGGCGGCTTCTCCACGCTGGATGACGGCACGACGCCAACTGTCAATGAGTTCTTGGTTCGATTGGGGCAAGGTCCCGTCGACGTGGTCGCCGGCCGAGCCACCATCTTCGTGCATTCGCTCAACTTTGCAGGTGCGACCACGCTGACCGTGACCTTCCAGGATCCGGAGACAGGTCAGACGGTCACCGCAACGCAAACGTTTACGATCGGCGCGATCACGCCGGCTCTTCCGGCCGACATAATCTTGTCGCCACAGCTCGGGCGTCCTGTCTATGTGCAAGGCGCTGGCGGTAATACCACCACCCAGCTTGAAGTGCGCGTCAATGATGCAAACGGTCAACCGGTCCCGGATCCGGCCAGTGGCAACACCGCTTTCAACAATGTGCGCCTGGAATTGCTGGGCGAAAACGCGGGTGAGCGCCTGAGCGGCCTTAATGCCCAGGGCCAGAACGCGTCTGGCACCACCATCAGCGTACGAACCACCAACGGTATTGCGGGTGCGATCTTTACCAGTGGCACCCGCGTCGGCACCGTCGTGGTTCGCGCGACTTCCGACCGGGCCGACAACAATGTCGACAATGGCATCAGCGACCCGATCGTCACCGAGCGTTCCATCGTCATATCCGACGGGCGGCTCTTCAACATCGAGATTACGCAGCCCATCGCGAACGCGTTGACCGTCAACCCAGTTGATCCAGGCGTTACGCCGACGCCCGGGACGATTCCAGGCTCGCCGGATGGCAGCTATAGCGTTACGGTGGCGATTATCGCGACGGACCGTCTTGGAAACCCCGTGGTGCCGGGAACGGTGATCAAATTCGGTCTGATCGATGAGCCTCAGGCGGGTGGGGTCTTCCTTATCGCAGGCAACGATGGCAACCCGCAGGAAGCCGGAACTCTCTTTACCGCTGTCGGCGGTCGGTTCAGATCGGCTGGGGGCGGCGCCGGACCTGGTGATGCGCTGGTCATCTTCGGCAAGGAAGTGCCCGGCAACCGTGATCTTGAGAGCGCGCGCGTCATTGCGAGTATCAACAGCGAAACGAGTCTGACGGTACAGCGGCGGTTCAACCGCAACGACGACACGGGAAGCATCGTGGACTTTGGTGGCGTCCTGCCGTACGTGATTGGCCGTGCGACGTCGGGCACGATCGTTGCGGATGGGGTGACCAATGAGTTCGGTATCGCGCGTACCACGATGACCTATCCGGTTTCGCGACTGGGACGCAGGGTCATCGTCTGGGCTCAGGGCGATGGCGATATCGTCGGTGGATTCCCCGAGACCGTAGCGGATGTGGACATCCTGGTTTTTGCAGGTGTCGCTCCGCTCTTGATCACCGCGACCCCGGGAACGATTCCGGCCAATACCACGTCGCTGGTGACGGTGTGCGTCACCGACGCGCTCGGATCTCCCCTGCAGGGAGTCGGCATCGGGTTCAGCTTCACCAGCTTGTCCGGAAACGGTTCGGTTGACGGGAGACCTAATTCGGGCCAGCTGGCCAATGCCACGGGTGCAAACGGATGTACCGTCGCCTCCGTGACCACGTCGGGCGTCTCGGCGACGGGAGGCACGGTGGTCTTCTCCGCCGGTGGAGCGACGGCTCCCGTGCAGATCGTGCGCGGAGACCTGGTGCTGCAGGCGCGTCCGACAGTCATCGTCACCAGCAGCCAGTTGGTCACCCTGACCTTGCTCAACGGCAACGGCGTGCCGCAGCCCGGCTACCAGATCGTGGGCGAGTGTGCGGGAGCGGGCGGAACGATCGTTGCGCTTTCCAACGGTCCTGGCGTGACAAACGCCAACGGCCAGACGACGGTGCAGGTGACGTCGACCAATCTCGATCAGATTGGCTCGGCAGGTAGCGGTGAGTGTACGTTTAGAACCGCGGATGGCTCCGCGTCGGCGACGGTGCTCATCCAGGGCCAGGATCTGTGCTTGCTGGGTGTCAGCCCGCCGCCGGAAGGCTGTACCCCGCCGGTGAC
>JBKJTK010000227.1:0-4186 GCA_046590875.1 Chiayiivirga sp. | reverse complement strand
ATCGAGTACAGTCCGCCCCGTTTGCCGCACCGGCCGTCCGTTTTCCCTTCGGTACGCCGCGCAGGTAGCAGGCCTAGCCTGGCTCCCTCGCCGCCCCTCGCCGCACGTTGCCAGGCGCAAACACGGATCACTCCGCCGTCGGCGGGCATCCGTACATTGATCGACTCGCAGCGCGGTTTTCGGGAACGCTCCGGGTATCACAGGAGCATCTCCATGTCCTTTACTTCCCTCGGGCTCTCGCCCGAGCTCGTCCGCGCGTTGTCTGATCTCGGCTACGAAACCCCCACCGCGATCCAGAACGAAGCGATTCCGCTGGCCCTGAACGGCCGCGACCTGCTTGGTGGCGCCCAGACCGGCACCGGCAAGACCGCCGCGTTTGCGCTGCCGATGCTGCAACGGCTCGCCGCCGGGGAGCCGCGCCGCGGTGCGCGTCCGCCGCGCGCGCTGATCCTCACCCCGACCCGCGAACTGGCGCTGCAAGTGCACGAAAGCGTGCGCGGCTACGGTAAGCATCTACGCCACCTCAACAGCGCCGCGATCTTCGGCGGCGCCGGCATGGGCCCGCAGGTCGACGCTTTGCGTCGCGGCCTCGACATCATCGTGGCTACACCCGGCCGTTTGATCGATCACATGGAACGCCGCAGCGTGGATCTGTCGAAGATCGAGATCCTGGTGCTGGACGAAGCCGACCGCATGCTCGACATGGGCTTTCTGCCCGCGATCAAGCGCATTCTCGCGGTGCTGCCGAAGCAGAACCGCCAGACCCTGCTGTTCTCAGCCACGTTCGAGGAAGCGGTCAAGCAGCTCGCGCAGCAGTTCATGCGCGATCCAGTCGAAGTGCAGGTGTCCGTGCGCAACAGCGTGGTCGCCACGGTCTCGCATCGCGCGCATCCGGTCGACAACTCGCGCAAGCGCGATCTGTTGCTGGATCTACTCGCGGTCGACAGCCGCCGCCAGACGCTCGTATTCACGCGGACCAAGCACGGCGCGAATCGTCTTTCCGAGCAGCTTGAAAAAGCGGGCATCCGTTCGGCCGCCATCCACGGCAACAAGTCGCAGGGCGCACGCACCAAGGCGCTGTCGGACTTCAAGAACGGCAAGTGCACCGTGCTGGTGGCCACCGATATCGCCGCGCGCGGCATCGACATCGAGCATCTGCCCTGGGTGGTGAACTACGACCTGCCGACGATCGCGGAAGATTACGTGCACCGCATTGGCCGCACCGGTCGCAATGGCAGCACCGGCGAAGCGATCTCGCTGGTCTCGCCGGAAGAAGGTCCGCTGTTGCGCGAGATCCAGCGCCTGCTCAAGCAGGACATCGAGCTCACCGTGGTGGAAGGCTATGCGCCGTCCAAGCCCTTGCAGATGAACGGCTCGATCGCCGCGGCACGTCGCCCGGCGAACCAGTCGCAGCGTCCGCCGCAACACGCACGTCGTCCGCACGCGGCTCCGGCGCGCCACGCGCACGCGGGTCCGAAGCGCGGCACGAGTGCACCGTCGCGTGGCGGCCGCGATGGTGGTCGACGCGACAACGGTTCGCGCTGATCGTCGAGGCGGCCCCCCGCCTCTCCATCACGCTTCGCAACCTCAAAAACGCCGCACTTTTTGTGCGGCGTTTTTCGTTTCTGGATGCTGCCCGCCTTGCCCTGCTGATCGCCTGGATCAGTCCGGAATCTCCGGCTTGATTCCGTTCGTGGTGAGCCTGTCGAACCATGGACGGAATCAACTTGTTCAGACGTTCCCTGATCGCCTGGATCAGTCCGGAATCTCCGGCTCTACGAGCGTGGCCAACTGATCGAGAGACTCTTGCCAGCCGAGATAGCACATCTCGACGGGAATGACCTCGGGAATTCCCTCCTGGAGAATCGAGAGTTCGACCCCGCCAGTCACTGGTCGCAACGAGATGGTCGCGCGCATTTCGCCCGGCAGGTTCGGATCGTCAAAACGGTCGGTATAGTGAATCCGCTCATTTGGAATCAATTCGCGGTACTCGCCGCCAAACGAGTGTCCATGCCCTGTCGAGAAGTTCGTGAATGTCATCCTGTAGGTGCCACCGATGCGCGCATCGATGTGATGGACCTTGCAGGTGAATCCATGCTCGGCGCTACGTGCTACCTTGAGACGGGATTTTTTTTACTCGTCAAAGGTTTTGAACTTGATCGTCACCCCTTGATGATTTTCTTGCGATGCTCCGTTAGACAAGGTGCGCTATTTTCAACTGGTTCAACTGTTCCGTTTTCTTGAGGAAGACCACCGTGCGAAACGTGCTAAAGACCCAGTTCAACAAGAAGGTTGGCGCACTGCTCACCTGTGTTGCGTGGCTGTGCTTCGCGGCCCCGGTGCCCGCCGCGCCGGGGGATGTCGATCCGCTCAATGCCAATGTCGTCGGCAGCTTCGTCGTAGCCACGGCCGTGCAGCCGGATGGGAAGACCATCATCGGGGGGAACTTCACCTCGGTGCTGGGCCAGCCGCGCAACCACATCGCCCGGCTCAATGCCGACGGCACGCTCGACGCGGGCTTCAATCCCAATGCGGGCAACGTGGTCAACTGCGTGACGGTACAGGCGGACGGCGGGATTTTGCTCGGGGGCAACTTCACCACCGTGGGCGGGACCGCACGCAACCGCATCGCGCGGGTGGATGCCGCAGGCGCGCTCGACGCGGGCTTCAATCCCAATGCGAACGGCCTCATCTTTAGCGTGGCGATGCAGGCGGACGGGAAAATTCTGCTCGGGGGCGTCTTCACAGCCGTGGGCGGGATCGCGCGCAACAGCATCGCGCGAGTGGATGCCGCAGGCGCGGTGGATGCGGGCTTCAATCCCAATGTGGACAACATCGTCCGTAGTGTGGCGGTGCAGGCGGATGGCCGGATCCTGCTCGGGGGCCACTTCTTGAGCGTTGGCGGGACCGCGCGCTTTCGCATCGCGAGGGTGGATGCGGCAGGCGTGCTCGAAGCAGGCTTCAATCCCGCTGTAGTCGGCAACGTCTTTAGCGTGGCGGTGCAGGCGGACGGTCGGATCCTGCTCGGGGGCAACTTCACCGACGTGGACGGGACCGCGCGCAATCTGTTCGCGCGGCTGATCAATGACCACGCGACCCAGACGCTGAGCGCGCCGGACGCGACGCAGGTCACCTGGACCCGCGGCGGCAGCTCGCCGGAAGTCTCGCTCGTGACGTTTGAGAAGAGCACCGACAGCGGCGCGACGTGGACTCCGCTCGGCAACGGCACCCGCATCGGCACCACGCCGACGTGGCAGCTCACCGGCCTCGCGCTCCCCGGAGCCGGCCAGATCCGCGCCCGCGGCCGCACCAACGGCAGCTCCAGCCTGATCGAGCAGGTGGCCACGTTCAGCTTCCTCACCCCCCTCGAAATGTGGCGGCAATCATGGTTCGGCACCACGGCCAACGCCGGCGACGCCGCCGACACTTTTGACTACGACTTGGACGGTCTCGTGAACCTCGTCGAATACGCGTTCGGCCTCAATCCGACCAGCGCCGGCAGCGCCCAGCTTCCACCCCTGCAATGGAGCGGCGGCACCCCGTCCTATAACTTCACCCAGCCCGATGGCATCAGCGGCATTACTTACGGAGCGGAATGGAGCACCACGCTCCTGCCCGGCAGTTGGACCACCATCCCCGACACCGGCATCGCGCCGCAGCATCACTTCAGCGTGCCCACCGTCAGCGGCACGAGGCAGTTCTTCCGGCTGTGGGTGACGAGTCCGTGAATTCAAACGAGGAAAGGGGTCAGATACCGGGCTATCCAGGCCCGAGGCACCGCGTTGTTCCGCCGGATTGGTATTGATACCGCTTGGGAACCGTGTTCGAGCAATGGACATGGTGCGGGAACGCGGGTTAATGGAAGGCGGAAGACGCTCACGCCATCGCCAGGCCCGGGAGGGTGCCGTTGCTGGTCCCGAAATGGTCGGTCTCGATCCATAGACGCTGGAGCATACTCACGTAGAGATGGCACAGGGGCGGCGGGTTTTGCGGATCGAAGTGGAGGTGCTGCTGGCCGTGTTTGAAGCCGCCGCCGGCGGGGAAGACGGGCAGATTTTTCGTCGAGTGGCTGCTGGCGTCGCCGGGATTGCTGCCGGGGAGAACGGGTGTGCGAGGGCTATAGAGCAACCTGGCCGTCAGAGTTTAGTCATTCCGGTTTCGTGGCGGTTACGAGAGGGGTGGCCGC
>JBKJTK010000365.1:0-11385 GCA_046590875.1 Chiayiivirga sp. | reverse complement strand
GACGAACACGTCCGGCACCGACGACGGCACCGTCACCTTCGTCATCGACGCACCGCCGACCGTCAGCAGCACCGTGCCGCTCGACAACGCCATCAGCGTGCCCAACAGTAGCGACGTGGTAGTGAACTTCAACGAGACCATCACGATCACTGCCGGTGCGATCAGCGTGGATTGCGGCAGCGGTCCGGTGGCTGGCGCGCTGTCAGGCACAGGCACCGCAACGGGCACTTTCAATCCGACGGCAGACCTGCCGGGCAATGCGGTCTGCGTGGTCACGGTGCTCTCCGCCAACATCACCGACACCGACACCAACGACGCCCCCAACTTCCTCGATGGCGACGTCAACGGCATCGAAGGCGGCAACTTCAGCTTCGACTTCACCGTCGCGTCCACCGCGAACGACGATGCCTACACCGTCACCCCGCATCTCACCCTGAGCGTCACGGGCGCGATCCAGGGCGGCGGCGTGCGCGGCAACGATGATCCCACGAGCGTCACGATCACCGGTTTCGGCGGCACGCTAGCCACGGCCAACGGCACGGTGCCCGATGGCATCAACTCCGTCACCGCGAGCGGCGCCGGTGGCGCGGTGGTGATGAGCGCCGACGGCACCTTCACCTTCTTCCCGGATGCGGGCGACAGCAACACCACGGCGCTGTTCTTCTATACCGTCACCGGCGGCGACACCGCGCAGGTCACGCTGACGCTTCAGAACCAGGAACTGATCTGGTTCGTCGACGACAACGCCGTGGGTACGGTATGCAACCTCAACAACGTCGGCACCCAGGCCTGCCCGGCGGCCACGCTGGCGGCCGGCACCGCAGCCGACACTGCGAACGACACGCTGTTCGTAGCGACCGGCGCCTACACCTGCGGCATCACGCTGACGGCCAGCGAGCGCATGCTCGGTGATGGCAGCAGCGGCACGCTTCAGGCGCTGTCCGGGGTGACGCCCATCGCGGGCAGCGGCCTACCGGCCTTCAGCACCGTTGCGCCCACGATCAGCGGCGCGGCGGACTGCATCACGCTCGCCACCAACAACACGCTGCGCGGCTTCACCGTCGGCGACTCGGGTGCGGCCAACAGCGACATCGTCGGCACCGCCTTCGGCACCTTGACCGTGAATGAGGTTCTGCTCAACGGCACCGGCTGCGCGCTGAACCTGAGCAACGGCACCGCTGCCGCGACGTTCACGGGCGTGACCTCCACGGCCAGCGCCAGCACCGGTGTCACGATCGATCAGCTCGCCGGCAGCCTGACCCTGGGCAGCACCACGATCGGTGGCAACACCACGCAGGGCATCCTGGTGGGTGTCACCACCGCGACCATCAACTTCGGCAACACCTCGGTCACCGACGGCACCGACGGCATCTCGTTGCAAAACAATCCGTCAGGCACGTTCAACTTCGGCACGCTCACTCGCACCGGCGGAAGCGGCACCGGGTTCCTTCACGTCCTCAACGGTGGCAGTGTTTCTGCGGGTGCCACGACGATATCGGGCACCGGGAACTTCGGTATCGATATCAATGGCCACCTGACTCCGCGCACGATCAGCTTCGGTGCCACCAGCGTGGTCAAGAGCAGTGCCGGCAACGCGATCGGTCTGGGCGGCGCCAATCCCAACTCCGGTAGCGTGACCTTCGCCGAACTGTCCGGCTCCACCACCAGCGGAAGTTTCATGTCCGCAATCAACAACACAGGCACGGTGACCGCCTCTGCACCATCGGCGAGCGCGATCAACGCAATCGGGGGAGCCGCGTTCAGCATCTCGTCCCTGACGACCTCCCCGGTGGCCTTGTCATTGGGGTCGGTGTCCTCGACCGGCGGCGCCGAGGGAATCATTCTCGTTAACGTGACGGGCACCTTCAATGCGAGCGGCGGCACGCTGAGCAATGCCACCAGCACCGATGTGCAGCTGAGCGGCGGTACGACCAACTTCACGTATGGCGGCAGCATCTCCGATGATCTGGGCGCGCTGGTTTCGATCTCCGGGCAGACCGCTGGCACCAAGTCGTTCACGGGCGCAATCACTGACGGCAACGACGGCGACGGAAGCGGTATCTCCCTGACGAGCAACGCCGGCGCGACAATACGCTTCAGCGGCGGCTTGCAGCTGAGCACGGGTGCCAATCCTGCCTTCACTGCCACGGGTGGCGGCACGGTCGAGGTTTGCGACGAGAATCCTTGCGCCCCGGCCGCGACCGGCGCCCTGGCCAACACGCTCACCACCACAACTGCGACCGCGCTCGACGTCGCGAGCACCAACATCGGTGCCAACGACCTCGAGTTCCGCAGCATCAACGTCGACGGTAATGACGCCGCGCCGGTCAACGCCATCGTGTTGAACGCAACCGGCACCGCCGGCGGGCTGAATGTGAAGGGCAACGGCGGTGCCGGCTCGGGCGGCACCATCCAGGACACCTCCGGCGACGCGATCCTGCTGATGACGACCGAAAAGGTCGGCCTGGCACGCATGAGCATCACCAGCAACCTCGGCACCGGTATCTCTGGCACCGGTGTGCACGGCTTCGTGCTTACCAACAGCAGCATCACGGTCAATGGCGACGACGCCGCCAGCGACGACAGCGGCATCGACCTGGTCGGGCTGACCGGCACGGCGGCGGGCGGCGCGCGCCCGACCAGCATTACCAACACCACCTTCACCGACAACTTCGAATTCGAGCTGCAGATCACCAATACCGCCGGCACGCTGACCAACCTGCAGATGTCGGGCAACACGCTGTCGTCAGACGGCTTCCAGCTCAGCCACGGCAACCTGTTCAACTTCCTCGGTCTGGGCAACGCCGCGATGACGGTGAACCTGACCAGTGGCACATTCACCGGCAACACCGATACCTCGGGCGGCAAGATCATCACTGCAACCGGCATCCAGTGCGACCACTCGGGCACCGGCGGCACGATGAACTGCAATGTTGGCGGCGCGACCTTCACCAACAACAACGTCGGGCCACAGTCGTCGGTGTCGAACGGCGGCAACATGTTGTCGGACTTCAACAACGTCACAGCGACCGGCGGGCGGGCGCACGGTGAGAACCACTTCGTGGCTGCGAACTACACCGGCTCGATCGGCGCCACGGTGCAGAACAGCACGATCGGCACACTCGGCGTGGCGAGTTCGGCCTCGTCGCTCGGGTTCGGCGTGCGGCTGCAGAACGAGAGCGTCGCGGCGGGTACCTCGAGCCGGCTGCGGGTGGTTAATTCGACCGTGCAGGAAACCGCGTCGTTCAATCTGATCAATGTCAACCAGGGCATCTTCGGCCAGACCAGCAGCGGACCGTCGTTCGTGACGGTTACCAACAACACGCTGCGCAACTCCGGCGCCCGCGCCGTCCTGGTCTCGCAGAACAACACCACCGACGCCGATTCGGCCGGCGCGTCCTGCGCCAACATCTCCGGCAACAGCACCGCCAACATCTTCGGACAGGTCGGCGACGGCACAGTCATTCGCCTGCGTCGACTGGATGCCAACAGCGGCGCCGGGGATCAGTTCCGCGTGACGCAAACCGACGCCAACAACCTCGCCGCGGTGAACAGTCTCGCGCTGGTCCAGCTGTCCCTAAGCGGCACCCTGACGTTCAATGGCGGGGCCTGCGCATTGCCCTGAGCCGGGACAGCGCGATTTGCGGCGCGCCCTCGTTTGAGGGCGTTAGAACAACAAGGAGACCACGATGGCTGAGCCATTCCTTTCAGAAATCCGCATCATGAGTTTCGTGTTCGCGCCCAGGGGCTGGGGGCTGTGCAACGGGCAGCTGCTGCCGATCAACCAGAACCAGGCGCTGTTCTCGCTGCTGGGCACGACGTTCGGCGGTGATGGACGGGTCAACTTCGCGTTGCCGGATCTGCGCGCCCGCACGCCGATGCACGTAGGGTCGGGTCACACCCTGGGCGAACGTGGCGGCGAGTCGGCGCACACGCTGAGCATTGCGGAGCTATCGACGCACACGCACGTGTTGAACGGATCGAACCTGCCGAACGGCAATGCGGTCAATCCGCGTCCGGTGTCGGGCGGGACGCTGCTGGCAACCGATCCGGGCAATGCGTACGCGGCAGCGATTGCGGGCGCGTCGGTGCCGCTGGCGGCGGGCACCGTGGCGAACGTGGGCGGTAGCCAGGCGCACCAGAACATGCAGCCGTTTTTGACGCTGAGCTTCTGCATTGCGCTGCAAGGCATCTTCCCGAGCCCGAACTAGGAGAGCGACGATGGCGCAACCATATGTGGGGGAGGTCCGGATGTTTGCGGGGAATTTTGCCCCGGCGGGCTGGATGTTCTGCGAGGGGCAGTTGCTGCCGATCTCGGAGAACGAAACCTTGTTTCAGCTGATCGGCACGACCTACGGCGGCGACGGGCAGAGCACGTTCGGTCTGCCGGACCTGCGCGGTCGGATTCCGGTGCATCAGGGCAACGGGTTCATTTTGGCGGAGACCGGCGGGGCGGAAGAGGTCACGCTGACGGTGTCGCAGATTCCGGCCCACAGCCATCCGCTGCTGGGGACGAGTGCGAACGGCGCGCAGACGAGCCCGGCGGGCAACCTGCTGGCGACCTCGACGGTGATCACGCACTACGCGCCGGAGACCCCGAACGCGGCGATGGCGCCCAATTCGATCGGTGCGGTCGGTGGCAGTCAGCCGCACACGAACTTCCAGCCGTACCTGTGCGTGGATTTCATTATTTCCCTGTTCGGGATTTTCCCGAGCCCGACCTGAGGTCAAAGTTATGGCCGATCCCTTTGTCGCCGAGATCCGCATTTTCCCGTTCAATTTTGCGCCGCGCGGCTGGGCGTGGTGCGACGGGCAGCTGCTGCCGTTGAGCCAGAACACCGCGCTGTTTTCTTTGTTGGGCACGACCTACGGCGGCAACGGCCAGAGCAACTTTGCTTTGCCGGACCTGCAGGGTCGTGCGCCGATGCATCCGGGTCAGGGGCCGGGCTTGAGCCTGCACGACCTGGGCGAGAGCGGCGGCACCGAGACAGTGACGTTGCTGGAGTCGGAGATACCGTCGCATAACCACACGCTGTCGGGCAGCAATGAAGATGGCACGCAAGGCACGCTGACGGCGGGCGTGGCGCTGGCCACTTCGATCGGAGGTCAGCTGTATCAGACCAACACGGCGGGCGTGGCGGCGATGGCGCCGGCATCGTTGCCGCCGGCCGGCGGCGACCAGCCACACAACAACCTGATGCCCTACCTGACCTTCTACTTCAACATCGCCCTGCAGGGCGTGTTTCCGCCCCGTACCTAAGCGCGACAGCAGCGAAGGAGCCACACCCATGCGTCGCCGTCAGTTCCTCCAAATCGGAATCGCTTCAAGCGCGCTGTTGACCTTGCCCGCGACGGCAGCGTCCTTGCTGCGTGCAGAGCAGGCACCAAGATTTGCGCTCGGTTACCACTCCGGCGCGACCGGCAGCGCCTGGATTCCCGCGCTGTCGCGTCTGCCCGTCGACTCTGCGCCGCGTCTGCGCATCGCGTTGCGCGGCATACAGCTCGCGCAGCAGGACGCGAGCTTGCAGCGCATGCACGTCGACCTGCTCTATCGCGCGCCTGAGATGCCGGCGTTCTTCTATGCCACGTTGCGCCGCAGCGGCGGACTCTCGGTGAGCCAGCCGGTCACGCTCGACCTCCATTCCGATCGACTTGAAGGACTGCGCGTCGATTACGTCTGGCGCGATGCCAAGGGGCAGGATCACCACGGCAACGAAACCCTGCCGTGGACCGATGCGCTGAATCCGCTGCTGACCCCGGGTGTCTACGCCCTGGTCGGCGCGCGCGCCGATGGCGCGGCGCCGGCGTGGCATCAGCTCGCGGCACCGGGGCCGACATGCGCCTTGGACCGTTGCGATCAGGGTCCGGTGGACTTCGACGCGTTGATCATCGGCGTCGAGCCGGCGTAAGCCGGGCAAACGCCGTCGCCGCGCGAGTCGCGACAGCTGGAGCCACTGCAGCAGGGCCGCGGCAGCACGGAGTCGTCGCGGCCCTCTCCTCATTCCCGCATCCGGACACACGCCCGGAACCAGTTCTGGTGCATGGGCGTTTGCACGCCCCCGGCGCATGTCTAGGAATCTGTCACCTACCATTTCCCTGCGATTTGGCGTATCACGTCTCCCAGAGCACGGCCCGCCATCGGTCGAACCGGGGCAGGGAAGCGAATTGCGGTGCCGCTCGATGAGGTTCAAGTGATTTGAAAACCGGCCGCCATCGCGCGCGCCGGAGCATTGCACCGCTGCAGGTCCAGGGGGATCACATGGCAAGGTTGTTCGCGCGCATCGCTGCGCTGGTGCTGGGCATTTCCGTATTCGCGGGTGCCAACGCACAGAACTACACGTACACCTTCTACGTTGGCAACACCAACAGCACGTCGGGCTGCACCGTCAGCACCGCGGCCGGTCCGGTGCAGCATGTCAACTGGCGTCTCCAGGCCACCGTGACGGCCGGCGTCACCCCGCAGTTCGGTAGCGTGAGCAAGTCCACCTGTTCCCAAGGAGTCTTCAGCGCCCCAAGCGCGGTCACGAGTACCAATGCGATCGGCTTGAATGTCGGGACGGGAGGCGCGGACGTCATCGAAGTGCAGTTGCCGATCAGCGCGGTCGGACCGACGCCCTCGCCGCGAGAGGTACTCGCGATGGTGGCGGGCAGCAATTCCGCCAGCGACGCGCTGATCACCCCCTTGACCACCGCGAAGGGGATCCTCGTCACGACGACGCCGACGGTGATTCCGACTCTCGGCGTGTTCGGCGCCCTCCTGCTCGGTCTCGTTCTCGTGGCAGCCGCGTGGTACGGCTTGCGTCGCTACGCGCCACTGTGGCCGTTGTCCTTGCTGCTCGTCGCTGGCACCGCTTGGGCGGTCGCGATCGTGGTCGATGGCCAGATCGGCGACTGGGCGACGGTCACGCCCTCGACAGATCCGGCCGGAGACGTGAGTCAAGCGGCGATTGATCTTCGCGCGCTATACGTCACCGCGCAGGGCTCGAACGGCTATCTGCGCATCGACGTCGCCGACCTGCAGAATCCGCCGGTCGCGAACGCCGGCAGCGCGACCCTGCTCGAAGACGGCAACGTCACGATCACCTTGAGCGGCAGCGACCCGGGCGGTGCGCCGCTCACGTTCCAGATCGCGACTCCGCCGACCCGCGGCAGCCTGGGCGCGATCACGCCGATCAACACGACGTCAGCCGGTGTGCTGTACACCGGCAACGCAGACGACTTCGGTGCCGACAGCTTCACCTTCACGGCCAACAACGGCACCCAGACCTCGACGCCTGCGACGGTCGCGGTCACGATCACCCCGATCAACGATGCACCGTCGTTCACCGCGACCGATCCGCCCAGCGTCAACGAAGGCAGCGGCACGCACGCCGTGCCGGGGTGGGCCAGCTTCGATCCGGGCCCCAACAACGAATCGCCCCAGGCCGCGCTCCAATACCAAGTTAGTGCGATCGTCAATCCGGCGCTGTTTGCGATCGCGCCCATGGTCGATGCGAGCGGCACGCTGAGCTACGAGCTCGCGGCGAATGCGAACGGCACCTCGAGCTTCAGTGTGGCAGTGCGCGATGACGGCGGCACCGCGGGCGGCGGTATCGATCTGAGTGCGACGCAGAGCTTCACGATCAGCGTCAATGCCGTGAACGCGGCGCCGAGTTTCGTCGTCGGCGGCGACGTAGCGAACAACGAGGACGCGGGTCCGCAAGTGCTCGCGGGTTGGGCCACGGCAATCGATGACGGCGATCCGGAACAGACGCAGGCATTGACGTTCGTCGTCACAGCCAACACCCATCCGACGTTGTTCGCGACCGGACCGACGCTCGATGCGATCAGCGGCGACCTCAGCTTTACGACCGCCGCAGACGCCAACGGCAGCGCCACCATCACATGGCAACTGAGCGACGACGGCGGCACCGCGAACGGCGGCAGCGATACGTCGGCTGCGTACTCGTTCACCGTCACGATCACCGCCGTCAACGATGCGCCGAGCTTCACCGCGAACGATCCGCCCCGCGTCAACGAGGACAGTGGCTCGCACTCGGTGCCAGGCTGGGCGAGTTTCGATCCGGGTCCGGCCGATGAAGCCGCTCAAGTCGCCCTCGATTATCTGGTGAGCGACATCGGTAATCCGGCGTTGTTCACAGCGCCGCCCGCGGTCGATGCCAGTGGCACGCTGAGCTACACCTTGGCCGCCAGCATCAGCGGCAGTTCCAGCTTCAAGGTCGCGGTCCGCGACAACGGCGGCATTGCCAATGGCGGCGTCGACCTCAGCGCGACCCAGACTTTCACGCTCACCGTCAACGCGATCAACAGCGCGCCGAGCTTCGTCGGCGGTGGCGATGTCGCCAGCGACGAAGACGCCGGCGCGCAAAACGTCGCTGCCTGGGCGACCGCAATAACGGACGGCGATCCGGAGGTGCAGGCGCTGACGTTCAACGTCACCGGCAACACCAACCCGACCCTGTTCTCCGCCGGACCTGCGGTCAATGCCGGCAGTGGAAATCTCAGTTATACCGCTGCGTCCAACGCAAGCGGCAGCGCGACGATCACGCTGACCTTGAGTGACGATGGTGGTACTGCGAATGGCGGCAGCGATACGTCGGCACCGTACAACTTCACGATCACCGTGAACGCGGTGAACGACGCACCGACCGCGATCGCGAAATCCCACACCACGCATTCGGCGATCGAACTCGAGATCGTCGCGGCCAGCCACACGGGCGAACTTCTGGAGGGCGCCGCCGACGCCGACGATCCGATCGGTCAGCTCACGGCCATCTACGTTGCGGGCAGTGCGACACCCGCCGGTGGGCAAGTCACCGTCACCAACGCCAGCGACGGCAGCTTCCGCTACGACCCGCCGGGCGGCTACAGCGGCGCCGGCAGCTTCCAGTTCCGAATCTGCGACGATGGCGTCCCCGCGGCGCCGCAGCAATGCAGTGCCGCGACCACAGTGACCTTCAATATCACCGGGCCGGAACTGTACTTCATCGACGACGATGCGGCGTCCGGCGGCGACGGCGGTCTCAACGACCCGTTCGATGCGCTGTCCGATCTGCCGGCAGGGCGCGGCGGCAACGATCGCATCTTCGTGTTCGCGGGCAGTTATCCGAGCGCCGTGCATTCGTTCTTCTTGGGTGAGCATCTGGTCGGGCAGGGCACGACAGGCGCCTTCGACGCCATGATGGGTGTTGTCGTCATCGGCAATGGAACGCTCGACGCGCGGCCAACCCTGACGGGTGTTGCCGGGGATCGTCCTGCAATCAACCGGATCGTGATGGCCGGCGCCCACAATGCCGTGATGCGGGGCTTGTCGCTCTCTACCGCGTCCAGCGAGTCCGTCTTCATCAACGGCACTTCGGGCGTCACGGTCACCGAGTCCAGCGCCGCGTCGAGCATCAGCGGCGTGAACATCAACAACTCCGGTGCCAGTGCCGAGGGCGTCACTTTTACCAACGTGACTTCCACCGGCGGCGTGAACGGCATCGTGCTGAACAACCTCGCGGGCCCCGGCAGCTTCGATTTCGGCGCGGGGTCGCTTACGGGCAACACCGGCGTCAGCTTCCGGGGTACCGGCACGCTGGCGACGGTGACCTATGCCGGCAGTATCAGCAAAAACTCCAGCGGCAATATCGTCGAACTCAACGGTGTCGCGGCGGCCGCAGACACGGGAAGCGTCACACTTTCCGGGGCGTTGAGTTGCAACGGATGTGGCGGCGTGGATGTCGTCAATCGCGACGCCGGCACGATCACGTTCTCCGGCACGAGCAAGACGCTGAACACGGGGTCTGCTACAGCGGTGAACCTAGACAACAACGACGCGGCCACGATCGTATTCGGCGGCGGAGGCCTCGACATTGACACCATTTCCGGCGCCGGCTTCAACGCCTCCAACGGCGCCGCGTCGATCACTGTGCTGGGCAACGGCAACTCGATTCGAACTGGAACTGGTACGGGCCTGATCGTTTCCGCTTCGACGATCGGCGCCTCCGGTCTGGAGTTTGCCAGCATCGACGTGGATGGCAACGACGCAGCGCCGGTCAACGGCATCATTCTCTCGGGCACGGGCGCGTCCGGCGGTCTCGCGGTAACCGGCAGTGGTACACCCGGCTCTGGCGGCACGATCCGCGATGCGTCCGGCGATGGCATTTCGCTTGCGTCTACCGAGCGGGTGTCGTTGAGCCGCATGGTCGTCACCAGCAACCTCGGTAGCGGCATTGGCGGCAGCGGCGTGCACGGGTTCGAGTTGAGCGACTCCAGCATCATAGCCAACGGCGACAATGCGGCGACCGACGATAGCGGCGTCGCCTTCAATGATCTGACGGGGACCACTGCGGCGGGGGCGAGGCCGACCCGGATCGTCAATACGACGATCGGCAACAACCACGAGTTCGAGTTGAGCATCACCAACAGCGCGGGGAGCTTGGCGGACCTGCAGATGTCGGGTAACTCGATCTCCTCCGACGGCACTCAGCCCAACCACGGCAACCTGTTCAACCTCCTTGCCCTCGGCTCAGCGAGCATGACGCTCAACCTGACCAGCGGTGCGTTCAACGGCAACACCGACACCAGCGGCGGCAAGATCATCACCGGCGCCGGGCTGTTATGCGACCACTCGGGTTCCAGCGGCGCGATGACCTGCAATGCTGCTGGCGCAACCTTCACGAACAACAACGTCAGCCTGCAGTCGTCGATCTCCGGTGGCGGCAGCATGGTCTCGAATTTCAACGGCGTGACCGCGACCGGCAGCCGCGCCCACGGCAGCAACTACTTCGTCGCGTCGAACGCCAGCGGCAGCATCGGGGCAACGCTGGAGGACAGCGTGGTGGGCGCGCTGGGCATGGCCGGTTCCGGCGCGAGCTTGGGCTTCGGTGTTCGGCTGCAGAACGAGAGCGCCTCGACCGGTGCCTCGGTTCGCCTGCGCGTCGTCGACTCGACCGTGCAGGAGACGGCGAGCTTCAACCTGATCAACGTGAACCAGGGCATTTTCGGCAATACATCCAGCGCGCCGACGCATGCCACTTTCACCGGCAACACGTTGCGTAATTCGGGGGCGCGGGCGATTCTCGTCTCGCAGAACAACGCAACCGACGCGGACTCCGCGGGCGCAACTTGCGTCGACATCGCCTCCAATGCGATGACCAACATTCCAGGCCAAGTCGGGGACGGGACCTACATCCGCCTGCGCCGGCTCAACGCCAATAGCGCTTTGGGAGATCAATTCCGGGTCCGACAGACCAGCAACACGGACCTTGCGACACAGAACGGGCTCACGACCGCCCAGTTGTCCCTAAGCGGCACCCTGACGTTCAATGGCGGGGCCTGCGCATTGCCCTGAGCCGGGACAGCGCGATTTGCGGCGCGCCCTCGTTTGAGGGCGTTAGAACA
>JBKJTK010000462.1:0-3747 GCA_046590875.1 Chiayiivirga sp. | reverse complement strand
CTTGTAGTTACGCGCCACGTCTTCGCCGGTGGAGTTCCAGGTGATGTCGGACAGATGGATCAAGCCATCGATACCGCCGTCCAGGCCGATGAAGATGACGAAGTCGGTGATGGACTTGATCTGGGCGACGACGTGGAGGTCATGGTGCTCGACGTCGATGCAGAGCGTCGCCGCATTTCGCTCGGCATCAAGCAGTGCGCGTCCAATCCGTGGGAAGCGTTCGCGGCGATCCACAAGAAGAACGACAAGGTGTCGGGCCAGATCAAGTCGATCACCGATTTCGGCATCTTCGTCGGCCTGGATGGCGGCATCGATGGCCTCGTGCACCTGTCCGACATCTCCTGGAACGCCACCGGCGAAGACATCGTCCGCAACTACAAGAAGGGCGACACGGTGGAAGCCGTGGTGCTGGCGGTCGACCCGGAGCGCGAGCGCATTTCGCTCGGCATCAAGCAGATGGAGCAGGATCCGTTTGGCCAGTTCATGGCTTCGAATCCAAAGGGCACCGTGCTGACGGGTGTGGTCAAGGAAGTGGACGCCAAGGGCGCGACCATCGAATTGGCCGACGGCATCGAAGGGTATGTGCGCGCCAGCGACATCGCCAAGGAGCGGGTCGAGGACGCAACGCAGCACCTGAAGGTGGGCGACGCGATCGAAGCCAAGCACATCGGCATGGACCGCAAGGGCCGCGTGCTGCAGCTGTCGATCCGTGCGAAGGACGAGGCGGAGTTGAAAGAAGTGATGGACGAATACTCCAGCACCAACGCCGCCAGCGGCACCACCAAGCTGGGCGCGCTGCTGCGCGAACAGCTGGGCAACAAGTCCGAGTAAGTCGGTCCGATGCGGCCCGTAATCGGGCCGCATCGATTGACAGGACCAGGCATGACCAAATCGGAACTAATCGAAGCCTTGTCACGGCGTCAGGCGCATCTGAAAGCAGATGACGTCGACCTCGCGGTGAAGACCCTGCTCGAACAGATGAGCGGCGCGCTCTCGACTGGCGAACGCATCGAAATTCGCGGCTTCGGCAGCTTTTCGCTGCATTTCCGCCCGCCGCGTATCGGTCGCAATCCCAAGACCGGTGACTCGGTCGCGTTGCCCGGCAAGCACGTGCCGCACTTCAAACCCGGCAAGGAACTGCGCGAACGCGTCAACGGGCATACCGGCCCGATCTCGCTGGCTGCTGACGAAGACTAGCTGTAGCGAAAGCTCGGGCGCTTGCCCGACTTTCGCACAAGCGCTCGACACATCCCTGTGCCGACGCGTCCCGGAACAGTGAGTCTGCATCGCATCGGCTAAGCTGTGCATTCCGCAAGATCGTAGTGCACCCCTGAAATGCGCCTGATTTTTCTTTTTCTCGCCCTGCTTTGTGTCGCCGCCGGCATTCTGTTCGGCGCGCTGAATCCGCAATCTGCGCGCGTCGATTTCTACTGGTTCGCATTTGAAGGCTCGCTGGGCGCGCTGTTGCTGATCTTTGCTTTCGCAGGCGCCGGTTTCGGAGGCGCCGCGCTCTTGATCGGCGTGGTATGGCCGCTGCAAAGTCGCCTTCGTCGTACGCGGCGCGAGCACGCGCGGAATGCGGCACCCCAAACGACATCGCCTTCCGGCACCGCACTCACCCTGGGCTCTGACGCCCGTGACTGAGTGGCCGCTGCTGTTCCTGCTGCTGCCCGTTGCGGCGGCGTCGGGTTGGTATCTCGGCCGACGCGGCAGCGAGCGTCAGCGCGGACAGCAGGTCAGCAAGCTTTCGACCACGTACTTCCGCGGCCTGAACTTCCTGCTGAACGAGCAGCCGGACAAGGCGATCGAGGTCTTCCTGGAAATCGCCGAGGTCGACAAGGGCACGGTGGAAACCCATTTTGCGCTCGGCAATCTATTCCGCCGTCGCGGCGAGGTCGATCGCGCCATCCGCGTGCACCAGAACCTGATCGATCGGTCCACGCTGACTGAGGAGCAGCGTACCCAAGCGGTGCTGGAACTGGGCGAGGACTTCATGCGCGCCGGCCTGCTGGATCGGGCTGAGCAACTGTTCTCCGAGATGGTGAAAGTCAATGCCTCAGTGCCGCAGGCGCTGAAGCATCTGATCTCGATCTACCAGCAGGAGCGCGACTGGCCCAAGGCGATCGACCATGCGCGCCTTTTCGAGACCGCCACCGGCGAGCCCAAGGGTAAGCTGGTGGCACAGTTCCAGTGCGAACTGGCGGAATTGTCACGGGCGCAGGGCGATATCCCGGCCGCACGCGGCTTCCTGGCGGCCGCCTATCGCGATGATTCCAACTGCATCCGTGCCGGTATTCTTGAAGGCCAGATCGAATTGGCCGCCGGTAACGACCAGGCCGCGGTCCGCGCCTTTGAGCGTGTAGCACGGCACGATGTCGAGTACCTGCCCGAGTTCCTGAAGCCGCTGCTGGGTTGCTACGAACGCCGCGGCGAACGTGTCCGCGCTCGCGGCTTTCTAGCCGAGATGATCGAACGCTATCCCGGCGTGTCGGCGTTGCTGGCGCAGACCCGGATGATCGATCAGGACGAGGGTCGGGATGCTGCCGTCGACTTCCTCACCCGGCAGTTGCGACAGCGACCGTCGGTGCGTGGGCAGGGCGCATTGATCGAGCTCAGCCTGGCGCACGGCAGCGCCGAGGAACGCGACAGCCTGCTGGTGCTGAAGCAACTGACCGAGCAACTTGTCGCCGGGACTCCCGCGTATCGCTGCGGTCGCTGCGGTTTCGGCGCACGGGCGCATCACTGGCAATGCCCGAGCTGCAAGAATTGGGGCACGGTGAAACCCATCCACGGCCCCACCGGGGAGTAGGGCACGCGTGGCGCCTGGCCCCGAATCAATACTTCTGTGCGTGGCCGGTGCAGCGCTGTTGTCTGCGGTGTCGACCCTTCCGGCGATCGCGTATGCGCGTCGGCGCGCGATGCTCGACCAACCCGGTCGCCGGCGCAGCCATACGGTGGCCACCCCACGCGGGGGCGGCGTCGGCATCGTGCTCGCGATGTTTGTCGCGACGCTGTGGTTGGTGGTCGATCGATCCTTGCCGATCCACACCGCGGCGGCGTTCGCGCTCGGCCTGTTGCTGGTTGCGGCGGTCGGCTGGATCGACGATCACCGCCCGCTCTCGGCCGGGCTGCGCCTGACCGTGCATTTCTTCGCTGCCGCCCTGCTGGTGTCGCAACTGCCGGTTGTGCTTCCAGACGCCGATCCTTGGATGAACTGGCTGCGGTTCGGAATGCAGGTGCTGTTGCTCGCTACGGCGATCAACTTCTGGAACTTTATGGATGGCATCAACGGCTTGGTCGCCACCCAAAGTGCCTGGGTCGCGACGTGCACCATGCTCGCACTCGGACTAGCGGGGCTTTGGGCCTGGGCGCTGTTGGCGGCGGCACTGGCCGGTGCCTGTCTTGGCTTTCTGCCGTTGAACTTCCCCCGCGCGCGGATTTTTCTCGGCGATGTCGGCAGCGGCGGGCTCGGTTTCGCCTGCGGCGGCCTGCTGCTGCTGGCTGAATCCACTGGCTCAATCAGCGCCTGGAGCGCGCTGCTAATCGCGAGCGCCTTGCTGCTGGATGCGGGGTTCACGCTATCGAACCGGATGCTGCACCGACGCCGTTGGTACCATCCGCATCGGGAACATCTCTATCAATGGCTGGTCCGATCCGGACGCAGCCACGCGCGAACGACCTGGCTCTACTTGTCCTGGAACCTGATTCTGGTGCTGCCCTTGCTCTGGCTCTCCCACGTAAAACCCG
>JBKJTK010000156.1:0-9726 GCA_046590875.1 Chiayiivirga sp. | reverse complement strand
GGCGGCCGGAACGACGCGCAGTTATAGCGACTACGTCACGCGGCCCTGGAAGCATGTCCTGCCGCATCGCGACAAGCGCAACAACCTCGACACCCTCGCCGACCTGGCCGCGAAGTTCGATCTGGTCGGATTGCAGGAAGCCGATCCGGGATCGTTGCGGTCAGGATTTCTCAATCAGACCCACTATCTGGCCGAGAAAGCCGGCTTCCCGTTCTGGAGCCATCAGCCCAACCGCAATATCGGCCGCATCGCGTCGAGCGCGAATGGCCTGTTGAGCCGGATCGAACCGACCGAGGTGCTCGACTACCCGCTTCCCAGCCGCATCCCCGGCCGCGGCGTGTTGCTGGCGCGCTATGGCAGCGGCGAGAACTCGTTGCTGGTGGCGATCGCGCATCTTTCGCTCAGCATCAAGGCGCGCATCGGCCAGATCGCGTTTCTGTCGGAACTGCTGCATGAAGCGCCGCACGCGGTGCTGATGGGCGACTTCAACTGCGAACCCGAATCCGACGAGATGTGCGCGCTCTACGATCGCGCCGGCCTCGTTCGCCCGAGCGAACGCCTGCTCACCTTTCCGAGCTGGCAACCGCGCCGGGCGATCGATCACATCCTGGTATCGCAAGGCATCCAGGTCGAACGCCGTTGGGCATTTCCCGGTGCGCTGTCGGATCATCTCGCGCTGGCGGCCGAGCTGCGTCTGCCGTTTTCCATCACTTAGGCGGCGCCGCGAAGCCAAGAAAAAACCCGCCGGATCGCTCCGGCGGGTTTTCGGTTTCACACATCGGTTGAATCAACCGATCAGAACTTCACTTCCGCGCGCACGTACATGAAGCGTCCGGCCGGCAGATCGTAGACCGACGGGTCGTAGCCGTTGAGCGACGCCGAGAGACTGACCGGCGGATCCTTCGAGAACACGTTGTTGATGCCGAAGGTGAACTGGGTGCCCTCGAACCAGGGCGCTTTCCAGCCGATTTGCGCATCGTGATAGGTGGTCGAACCCAGGCGATTGCGGCCGTCGGCTTCCTCGCAGTACAGGGTGCCGGCGGCGCGACCGCAGAGTTCGAACAGTTCGCTGACGTGGCGCAGCGTCCAGCTCGCGGTGAAATCGCCATAGGCCCAGTCCGTTCCCAAGGACGAACTCCACTCCGGGATACCGGTGTCGTTGACTTCGACCCCGACCGCGCGCGGCTGCACGGTGCCTACGCCGTCGATCGCTTCGTAGTCGTTGACCCAGGTGTTCTGCCAGACGACCTTGAAGCTGCCCATGTCGGTCTGCGGCAGGGTCCAGAACACGTCGAAGTCGAAGCCATCGGTTTCGATGCTGCCGAAGTTCTGCAAGCCGTTCTCGAAGTTGCTGATGGCACCGGTGGAGACGCGCGTGATGCCGTCGCAGAACGGTGACGTCGGACCACCCGCCACGCACAGATCAAGCTGGGTCTGCGCATCGACCGCCTGGATCGCGCCGTCGATTTCGTGGCTGTAATAGGTGAACTCCATATCGAGGCGTTCCGACCAGCCGGACTCGGAGGCAAACGACGGGCTCCAGACGAAGCCAGCGGTGTAGCTGTCGGCCTCTTCCGGATTCAGCAACGCATTGCCGCCGGTGGACACCGAAATTTGCGCATTGGACTGTTCGGCGCCTGCGGGCACGCCGAACGCGGTGCAATCGGCCCGACGCGGTGAGCCATCCACGCCGATCAGGCAGGGATCGTCGATCACCGCGTCGAAGCGGGCCGCCGATCCGAACAACTCGCCGATCGAGGGCGCACGGAAGCCTTGCGCATAGGTGCCGCGCAGCAGGAACTCGTCGCTGAACTGCCAGCGCAGGCCGAGCTTGCCGGTGGTCTCGCCGCCGAAGGTCGAGTAATCGGAGTAACGCGCCGCGGCGCTGAGGTCGAGCTTGGACTCCCCGGCCGCGTAGATCGGCACGTTGAACTCGGCGTAGTACTCACTGATGTCGTACTCGCCGCCGGTCGGCAACGAGGGCACGCCGTTGTACTCGCCTGCCACGGTCAGGGCGTCGGGCGAGTAGGAACCGTTGTACTTGCGGTACTCGGTTCCCACCGCGAATGAAAGCGGACCGGCCGGCAACTCGAACAGGTCGCCGGACATATTGGCCGAGACCAGCTGCAGCTCGTTCTTGCTGCTGTCGTGGATGATCGGCTGGATGTAGGCCAGCATCGCCGGGGTGATCGAACCCGGACCGTCGAAGATATTCAGCGGGGTGCAGGCCGGATCGGCGTTGCAGCCGGCAATCGGACCCAGGGCCGTGCTGATGCGACGGATGTTGTAGCTGCCGAAGTTGGTCTGGTCAGCCTCGTTGGAGCTGCGGGCATAGTTCAGATCCCAGAAGTAGGCGTTGTCGCCGAACTCCCAGGTGCCTTCCAGGCCGGCACCGAAATACCAGGTGTCCACATCCTGGTAGAACTGGCGCGGCCCGCCTTCGATCGGTCGACGTGCGACGATGTTGATATTGCCGGCGTTGAGGTCGAAGGGGAACGGGCTGAACGGATTGCTCGCCGAGATGACGATGTTGTCGGCCCAGAAGTTGCCGTTGCCCGGGCCGAGGAAGATCGGCTCCGGTGCGGCCTGGTTGAGCGACTCGCGCTGGTTGTAGAGCACGCGCATATAGCCCGACACGCTGTCGTTGAAATCGAAGCGACCCTGGCCGAACACGCCCTTGCGCTCGCTGGGTGTCAACATCAGGTTGAATTGCGAGAAGTTGAAGCGCTGCGCGGAGTTGAAGGGAATGAAGTCCTGCGGGAAGTTCGCCCCGTTCGGAAAGGTCTGGCCGCGCGGGGTGGTGAGGTTGTTGCGCAGCCCGGTGACCGGGTTGGTGAAGTCGAAGCGGCCGTTCGGCGTGGCCGAAGAACCGAAGTTCACCCCGGTACCCGGCACTGGAACGCTGCCAGGCTCATAACGCGTCGAGCTGATGCCGTCCTGCTCGGTGGTGCTGGCGCCGAGGAAGAAACTGAAATTGTCGCCGCTGCCGCCGAACGCGAGATCACCGGACTTGGTGTCGCCGCCTTCATCGAATTCGCCGTAGTAGACCGTCGCCGAAACGCCGTCGAAGCTGCGCCGCGTGATGATGTTGACCACGCCGGCGATCGCGTCGGAACCATAGATCGCCGATGCGCCGTCTTCCAGTACTTCGATGCGCTCGATGATCGAGACCGGGATGGTATTGAGGTCGGTCGAACCGGACACGCCGGACGCCGAAGACTCGTTCACCCAGCGAATGCCGTCCACCAGGACCAGGACGCGCTGCGAGCCGAGATGACGCAGATCGACCGTGGCCGAACCCGCGCCGACACCAGCGCCGCTGGCCGGAAAGCCGAAGTTGCCGCTGGAGTTGAAGCGGGTGTTGAGCGAGGAGCCCGACCCGGTCAGCTGCTGCACGATATCGGCGACCGAAGTCAGACCCGACTGCGCGATGTCCTCGCGGGTGATGGTGTTGACCGGGACCTGACCCTCGATCTCGGCTTTCTTGATGCGCGAACCGGTTACTTCGATGCGATCCATCTCTTGTGCATCGTCTTGCGCGTGTACCGCTGTCAGCGGCAGCAAGGATGCGAGCAGCGCCGTGCGTACGGCGATGCTCAGGCGATTTCGGCCAACAGGCTTCATTTGTTTCTCCCCGGGGAATTGAATGGTCGCCCGCCTTAATGATTCCTTCACAGCGGGACCGAACACCTTGTAATGAAACGGGACCCGCTTCGCAAGGGGCAGGAGGCAGGTGTCGACGTCAGCGCAGGGCCACGGCGGTTCCGGCGGCGACCAGAAACAGGGCGAAAACCCGCTTGAGCGCCACCCCACTGAGTCGGTGCGCCAGTCGTGATCCCAGGGGTGCGACCAGGATCGACGCCAGCGCGATTCCCGCAGCGGCTGGAATGTAAACGTAACCAACTGATCCTGAGGGTAATGTTCCGGCCTGCGGGCCGAGGCCGACATAGCCGACGGCACTGGCCAGCGCGATCGCCACCCCGCAGGCGCTCGACGTGCCGACCGCCCGCACCGGCGCCGCCCCGAGCCAGACCAGCAGCGGCACCGTCAGGCTGCCGCCACCGATGCCGACCACGGCCGAGATCGCCCCGATTCCGACCCCTGCGAGGGTCAGACTGGGTGAAGTCGGCGCCTCGGTGCGGAGGCCCTGGCCCCGCGGCTGTCCAAAGGCCAGTTGCAGGCCGGCGAGGTAACAGAACCCCGCCACCCCCCAGCGCAGGGTTTCCCCGCTAAGCGTGGTCGCAACGGCGGCACCCAGCACGCCTCCGAGCAAAAGGCCAGGTACCAACCTGCGCACGCTTGGCCAGAGCACGCTGCCACGGCGATGATGCGCACGCGCTGAAGATATTCCGGTCAGCACGATGCTGGCGAGAGAAGTCGCCAGTGCCACGTGCATCACGTGGATTTCGGGAATGCCTTGGGTCGGCAACAGCCAGACCAGGGTCGCAACGATCACCAGCCCGCCACCGACACCCAGCAGGCCGGCGAGCAAGCCGGCGACCGCGCCGAGCGCGAGGTAAAGCGGGATGGCGGTCAACATGCAACCTCATCGTCATCCAGGCCCTTCGACAGACCCTCAATCCGCATCGGCTAAACTTCCTCGCATGCGTATCCCTGCGTTCTTGTTGCTGCTCTGCATTGCGTCCACCGCAACCGCCTCCGACCTCACCAGCCGCCGCGCCGCGTTCAAACACGCGCTCGCCGTTGCCGAACGCGGCCCGCTGTCCGATTACGATGCCATGGCCCGGCCGCTCGCCGATCATCCGCTGGCCGCGTATCTCGAATTCGCCCACCTGTTGCGCCAGCTCGACCGCGTGGCGCCGGCGCGCATCGAACGATACCTGATTCGCCACGCCGAACTGCCGATTGCAGCCCCATTGCGCGACGCGTGGCTGCACGCGTTGATCAAGCGCAAGGAGTGGTCCAACTTCCGCGCGATCTATGCCGATCGGCCTGCTGTCAAATTGCCTGATCTCTCCCTGCGCTGCGGCGACCTGCACGCGCGACTGATCCAAGGCGCGGACGCGACATTTCTCGATGATGCGCAGGCGCTGTGGCTGTCCGGCACGGCGCTGCCGGCGCTATGTGATGCGAGCTTCCTCGCGCTGAAAGTGGCCGGACGCCTCACTCCCAAGCGGATCTGGCAACGAATCGATCTGGCCGCCACATCGGGCAATATCGATTCGATGCGTTTTCTCGCGCGCAGTTTGCCGCAGGAGCAGAAGACGCTCGCCGAGTCCTACGCTGGCTTTCTCGCCGCGCCGGCGCAGGCATCGAGCACGCGCTGGCCGCGCGACGAACGCAGCCGACGCATCGCCGTGTATGGCCTGACGCGGTTGGCAAAAAGGGACCCGGACGCAGCGGAGGCGTTGCTCGCCGCGCTCGCGACGCCGCTGACGCTCGACGACTCCGAGCGCGGCCAGGTGCTGAACCAGATCGCGCTTTGGAGCGCGGCCTCATATCTGCCGAACGCCGCCGCAAGATTCGCTCGCGTGCCCGCCGAAGCCTACGACGACCGCCTGCACGAGTGGCGCGCGCGCGAGGCCCTATCCCGCAACGATCTGGCCGCAACCCGCCGCGCCATCGCCGCGATGCCCGAAGCCCAGCGCGCCGATCCACGATGGCGTTACATCGACGCACGATTGCGCGAACGCGGCGGGGATCGTCCCGGCGCCGAAAGCGCATTCGCCACGCTGGCACGCGAGCCGAGCTACTACGGCTTCCTCGCCGCCGATCGTCTGGACCAGCCTTACGCGCTCTGTCCACTGGAGGCGACTGGTGCGGCGGCGGCACGCACGGCGGTCGCGAATATTCCTGGCCTGTTGCGCGCTTTCGAGCTGCACGCGATCCAGAAGGAAGCCTGGGCACGACGCGAATGGGACGCCGTGCTGAAATCGCTAGACTCATCGCAACGCCGACTCGCGGTAGCGCAGGCCGACGCCGCCGGCTGGTACGACCGCGCCGTGTTCACTCTCAAGGCCGGCGAGGATCTGCGCCTGTATGCGCTGCGGTTTCCGTTGCCGCATGCGCGCGCATTGCGCGCCGAAGCAAAGAAGAACGCACTCGATCCGGCCTGGGTTGCGGCCCTGATTCGAGCCGAAAGCGCCTGGTTGACGGACGCGCGTTCGCACGCCAACGCGCGCGGGCTGATGCAACTGCTGCCCGGCACCGCACGCGATGAAGCCAAGCGTCTCGGCTTGCCTTGGGGTGGCGATGCCTCGCTGTTCCAGCCGCTGGCCAATCTCGCGCTCGGCACCGCGCACCTGCAGCACATGCTCGCGCGTCATGACGGCAAGCCCTACCTCGCCACCGCGGCCTACAACGCCGGCCCCACGCCAGTAGCTCGCTGGCTGGCGCAACGCCCGCCGCATGAGCCTGATCTTTGGATCGAAACCATCCCCTACCACGAGACGCGCGACTACGTCGCCCGCATCCTCGCCTTCAGCGTGATCTACGATTGGCGCCTGGACGGCAAGGCCGTACCGGTGACGCGCCGGATGCAGGGCGACACCGGTCGTCGCGTCACGCGGCGTGAATTCGTCTGCCCCACTATCACTCCGATTGCGAGCACCCCATGATGTCTAGCCGCGGGAAGTCACTACAGATCGTCGTCCTTGGCGGTACCGGCTTTGTTGGACAGCATCTGGTGCCGCGTTTGGCGGCTCTTGGTCACCGCGTGGTGGTGCTGAGCCGCAATCGCGAGGCGCAACGCGAACTGCTGGTGCTGCCGCGGACACGGCTCGACACCTGCGATGTCTACGACGAATCGGAGCTGACCCGCCATTTGCAAGGCGCGGATGCGGCGATCAACCTGGTCGGCATCCTCAACGAAACCGGCCGCGATGGAACGGGATTCCAGCGCGCGCATGTACAACTTACCCGCAGTTTGATTGCCGCCTGCACCCGCGCGGGCGTGCCGCGGATATTGCAGATGAGCGCTCTCAACGCCGGTCGCGGCCGCAGTCATTACCTGCGCACGCGCGGCGAAGCCGACGCCGCGGTGCGTGAATCGAAACTGGACGCCACGATTTTCCAGCCGTCGGTGATCTTCGGCCCCGGCGATGGCTTGTTCGGCCGCTTCCACGCCCTGTTGAAACTCGCCCCGGTGCTGCCTCTGGCACGCGCGGGATCGAAGTTCGCGCCGGTCTATGTCGGCGACGTGGTCGAAGCGTTTGCTCGCGCTTTGGACGACCCCGCCACTCATGGCCGGACCTACGAGTTGTACGGGCCGCAGATCAAGACCCTGGCCGACATCGTGCGCTACACCGCGCATCACGCCGGCCTGCGGCGTCTTGTGCTGCCGCTACCGGACGCGCTCGGCCGCATGCAGGCGCTGGCGATGGATTTCGTCCCGGGCAAACCCTTCTCCACCGACAACTACCTCTCGCTGCTGATGGACTCGGTTGGCGGCATCGACGGTTTGTATCAACTGGGCATCGACAGGACCCCGATGGATGCCATCGTGCCGGCACTGTTGCGCGCCAGCGGCAAGCAGGAACGGCTGGATCGGTATCGGGCGGGACGAGGCGTCTAGCAGCCTGTCACCGCTTCACGATTCGCGGCTTCATCCCGCCCAGCGCCTCCAGCAAGGTGGCCTGCGTCTCTTTCGGCACCCGCTGCTCGTTCAACCCCGCGATCAAGTCCTCGACGAAGGCTCCGAATTGCTCATCGCTGATGTTCAAGCCGGTGTGCACGTCTTCCATCGTGCGGCCGGTGTAGATGCATGGCCCGCCGCTGGCCTCGCAAATCTGATCCACCAGCAGCGGCGCGAGTTGGGCCGGGTCGGTGGCGGTGAACAGGGCGTTGATGCGCGCGTCGGCCAGAACCCAGAGCAAGGTGGAATCGACCACGCGCGCGATGCCTTGGCGTTCGCCCAGTGCGCGGTAGAGCGTGTCGTCGCGTTTGGGTGCGGCGGCGCACGCCGCGAGCAGCCAGATCAGCCCCATCGAAAGTACGGTACGCAGCAACATGGAGCGGTCCCTCGGCAAGGTTGGGGGTCGGCATTGATAAGCTGTCAACAATCTACGCCGCGTGAGCGGTCTCGGGAATGGGTGAAATGCAGGTCTATCTGATCGGCGGCGCGGTGCGCGACGGTCTGCTCGGCATCGAAGGCGGGGATCGGGACTGGGTCGTGGTCGGCGCCACGCCCGAACAGATGGCGGCGCAGGGGTATCGTCCCGTCGGCAAGGACTTCCCCGTGTTCCTGCATCCGCAAACGCAGGAGGAATACGCGCTGGCGCGGACCGAGCGCAAATCCGGTCGCGGCTACCGCGGCTTCATCGTGCACGCCGCCCCCGATGTCACATTGGAGCAGGACCTGGCGCGGCGCGACTTCACCATCAACGCGATCGCGCAGCGCGACGACGGCACACGCATTGACCCTTTCGGCGGCGTACTCGACATCGAAGCGCGGGTGCTGCGTCACGTCAGCGACGGGTTCGTCGAAGACCCGGTGCGGATCCTGCGCGCGGCGCGCTTCATGGCGCGCTTCGCACCGCTCGGCTTCCGCGTTGCAGACGAAACGCTCGCGCTGATGCGCCGCATGGTCGCCGACGGCGAAGTCGACCATCTGGTGCCCGAACGCCTTTGGCAAGAACTGCGGCGCGCGCTGGCCTCGGCACAGCCGTCTGCGTTTCTCGCCACGCTGCGCGACTGCGGGGCGCTCGCCCGCATCCTGCCGGAAGTTGATGCGCTCTACGGCGTCCCGCAGCGCGCCGAGTACCACCCCGAGATCGACGCGGGCGTGCACACCGGCATGGTTTGCGATATGGCGGCACAACTGGCACCAGGCGATGACCTGATCGGTTTCGCCGCGCTGACCCACGACCTGGGCAAGGCACTGACGCCGGCGCACGAACTACCTCGGCATCTGGCGCACGAACACTCCGGACTGCGACCGCTCGCCACCTTGTGCGAGCGCTTGAAGGTGCCGAGCGAACATCGTGCGCTGGCTGAAATCGTCTGCCGCGAGCACCTCAACGTGCACCGCCTGGACGAACTCAAACCCGCCACGGTGCATGAACTCATTGCACGCTGCGACGGCTTCCGCAGACCCGCGCGCATCGCACAGCTCGGCCTCGTCTGTGAAGCCGACAAACGCGGCCGCCTCGGGTTGAGCGAGAGCGAGTATCCGCAGCGGGCCAGGCTCAACGACCTGCTCGCTGCTGCGCTCGGGGTCAGCGCGCGCGACCTTGACTTGACCGGATTGAACGGTGAGCAGATTGCGGCGCGCGTGCGGGCCGCACGTATCGCCGCAATCGCTGCCGCTTAGCCCCGGGAGCCGTGCACAGGAAGGACAAGTCTCCCCCCGTCTGGCCTCTGCCGGCCGCTCGCTGCGTACTGCCATTCAAGGAGATCCCGAAGAATGTCTGCATCGCCCCTTCACCACGTCGCAGCCCAGCCCGCCTCAGCTAGACTCGCCAAGGTTGTGGCGGGCGGGGTGCACCATGGGCGATGTCACCGGACTGATCGTGCTGGCTCGCGACGGCGATCCAGCGGCTTCCGAGCGCTTGTTCGCCGAGGTTTATCGTGACCTGCACAGGCTCGCGGCGCGTCAACTGGGGCGCGGACATCCGGACATGGCGACCACCTCGCTGGTGCACGAAGCGTATTTCCGCTTGGCCAAACCCGAGGCTTTGGCGGTGAACGACCGCGTGCATTTTTTTGCCGTGGCCGCACGCGCGATGCGACAACTGGTGATCGATCGCGCACGGCGGCGGCAGGCGG
>JBKJTK010000390.1:0-5629 GCA_046590875.1 Chiayiivirga sp. | reverse complement strand
CCGGCCAGGAAGCACAGCGCCTGAAGTTCGTCGCTCATGTCCGTGCGGCCTGCCGAAAGGCGGACGACAGCATGCGGCATCAGCAGGCGTGCGACTGCGATGCTGCGCACGAATTCGAGGGGGTCCAATTCTTCCGTGCCATGCAGTGGCGTGCCTTCGACCTGCACCAGACGATTGATCGGCACCGATTGCGGATGTTCGGGAAGGTTGGCGAGCGACTGCAACAGCCCCGCGCGCTCGTGGCGGCCTTCGCCCAGGCCCACGATGCCGCCGCAGCAGGTCTTGAGGCCGGCGGCGCGCACATGGGCCAACGTATCGAGGCGATCCTGGTAGTCGCGGGTGTGAATGATCTCGCCGTAATGCTCGGGCGCGGTGTCGAGATTGTGGTTGTAGTAGGCCAGCCCCGCGGACTTCAACGTGAGCGCCTGGAATTCGGTCAACATGCCGAGCGTGGCGCAGGTCTCCAGGCCGATCGCGTTCACCGCACGTACCATCTCGGCCACTTTCTCCACATCGCGATCCTTGGGCGAACGCCAGGCCGCGCCCATACAGAAGCGACTGGCGCCGGCGTCCTTCGCGGCCTGCGCTTGTTCCAGCACGGCCTGCGTGCTCATCAGCTTCTGAGCCTTGACGCCGGTGTGGTAGCGCGCGGCCTGCGGACAATAGCCGCAGTCTTCCGGGCAGCCGCCGGTCTTGACCGACAACAGGGTCGAGATCTGAACCTGGTTCGGATCGAAATGCTCGCGATGCACGCTGGCCGCGCGGAACAGCAACTCGTTGAAAGGCAGGTCGAACAGCGCGCGGACTTCCTCGCGCGTCCAGTCGTGGCGGAGAGCAGCTGACATCGGGTCACCCGGCTGGCAATGTGGGGCAAGTCTGGGAAGCGGGGAGAGGGCTGTCAACCTGAAACTGGCCGCGACCGCCGCTGGAATTTGCGCTCGACTGGGCAGTTGGCTGTTGCCGCCGCGCTGTCTCGTCTGTGGCGCTGCGGGCGCGGAGGATCGCGATTTGTGCGCGGATTGTCACGCCGAACTGCCGTGGAACGACAGCGCCTGCGCGCGTTGTGCCTTGCCGTTGCCGACCGCGGCGGCCGCCTGCGGGCAGTGCCTCCAAGCCCCACCCGCGTTCGTCTCCGGCCTCGCGCCGTTGCGTTACGCCGCACCGCTGGATCGCCTGCTGCCGCGCTTCAAATTTCATGCGAGTCTGGCCGAGGGGCGACTGCTGGCGGAACTGATCTTGCAACGCGTGCCGCTTGCCCGCTTTGCGGCCAGCTTCGGGGGCAGCGACCTGCTGGTGCCGATGCCGCTGCATCGACGACGACTCGGCCAACGCGGTTACAACCAGGCGCTGGAACTGGCACGACCCCTGGCGCGCGCCTGGGGCCTGCGGCTCGACAGCCAAGCGTTGCATCGCACCCGCGCCACCGCCGCGCAGACCGACCTCGACGCGGCCGCGCGCCGTCGCAACGTGCGCGGTGCGTTCGCGGCGCCCCCGGAACGGGTACGCGGACGCCGCATCCTGCTGCTCGACGATGTCATCACCACTGGCGCCACCGTGGGTGAAGCCGCCGCGACCCTGCTTGCGGCGGGCGCCGCCGAGGTTCGCGTGGTCGCGGCCGCGCGCGCGCCCTTGCCGGGGCACCGCTGATCGCCCGCGGTCAGGCCGGGTGCAGCAGGAAGTGCAGCGCGATGCCGGCAAACACCGTCGCGCCGATCCAGTTGTTGTGCAGAAATGCTTTGAAGCAACCGTGACGCGAACGATCGCGTGCGCGCCAGAACTCCCAGGCGACCAAGGGCACGACCACGCCGAGCGCGGCGGTGTAGTAATCGCCGAGTGCGGCCCGCTGTCCGACCAACACCAGTGCCGCGAGGAACATCGCATACAAGAAGCCTTGCGCAATCAGATCGGCTTCGCCAAACAGGATCGCGGTCGACTTCGCGCCGGCCTTGATGTCGTCCTCGCGATCCACCATCGCGTACCAGGTGTCGTAGGCCGTCGCCCATAAAATGTTCGCGCAGAACAGCAGCCAGGCCAGCGGCGGGACGGTCCCTTGCACCGCGGCGAAACTCATCGGAATGCCCCAGCCGAAGGCCAGACCCAGATACAACTGCGGCAGGTAGGTGTAGCGCTTCAGGTAGGGATAGCTGGCGGCGAGAAACATGCCGGCGACGCTGAGGTAAATCGTCAAACGGTTGGTCAGCAGCACCAGGCCGAACGCGACCAGCATCAGCACCGCGAACACCAGCAAAGCCTCGCGTGGGCTCACCGCACCCGTCGCCAGCGGACGCGACCGGGTACGTTCGACCTGCGGATCGAGCCAGCGGTCGGCGTAGTCGTTGATCACGCAACCCGCCGAGCGCGTCAACCACACGCCGGCGGTGAAGATGAAAAGCGTTCCCAGCGGCGGCACGCCTTCAGCCGCCAGCCACAGCGCCCACCAGGTTGGCCACAGCAGCAGCAGCATTCCGACCGGACGGTCGCCGCGCACCAGTTGCCAGTAGTGAGGCAGGCGTTCGCGCCATCGCCAGGGTCGCGCAACGGCTGCCGCCGCCGCCGGCGCAGGACGCTGAGGTGCGCGCGGCGAGGGCGCGACTTTGCGATTACGCGGGCGGTTCATGCGCAACGACACGTCGGAGCTTGGGACAGGGCGCTGAGCCTAGCAAATCTTGCGCGTGCGACCGGAATCGCTTCGCCTGCCGGCCGAGGTCGCACGCGCGCCCCACGCCTTCGCTTCGGTCCGTCGCAAGGGTTGCGGTCACAAGGGGCGGGATGTGTCGTCCTGAGTCGTGTCGGCGAGCGGGAAGATCGTTCCTCTTGAGGATGACGCTCGTTGACGCCATTTAGGATCAGGATTCTTCAGGAGCGTTTTCGCCATGAGCAGCACCACCACTACCGGACAAGGCAGCGCCGGCAACATCATCGCTGCACTGTGCAGCCTCTTCATTCCTGGCTTGGGTCAGCTGGTGCAAGGTCGGTTGTTCTCGGCCATCGGCTGGTTCGGGTTCGCCTGTCTTGGATTTGCGCTCACCTGGCTGATCACGCTCAGCACGTTTCCATTTGGCTGGTTCGTGGTCAGCGTGTTCGCCTGCATCAACGCGGCAATGTACCGGCGCTGAAAATCACCCCAGGTCTGGCGCAATTGCTCACCGCAACAAGGTCAACTGCGCCAGATCGCGTGTCTGCGCCCACAGCGGCACGTCGGCGGCAGGCATCGGACGCGCGAAGTGAAAACCCTGGGCTTCGTCGCAGCCGCGTTCGGTAAGAAAATCGACGGCGAACGCCGATTCCACGCCTTTCGCCACCATGCGCAGGCGTAGCGCGTGGCCCATGGCGATCACCGCTCCGACCACTTCCTGCAAGGCCGGGTCGTCCTGCATGCCGAGCGCGAAATGGCGGTCGAGCTTGAGAGTTCTGATTTGGAAGCGGTGCAGATAAATCAGGTTGGACAGGCCGGTGCCGAAGTCGTCGAGCGCCACGCTGACGCCGTGCGCCTGCACGGCGCTGAGCACGCGCCGGCTGGCCTCGCGATCCGCGACCAAGGCGGCATCGGTCAGTTCCAGTTCCAGCCGGGGCGGCGGCCAGCCGGTGGCCGCGCATATCGCCAGCACCTGGGCGGGAAAATCCGGATCGCGTAATTGCTGCGCCGCGACGTTGATCACAAGCCGGTCGAAACCCAGGCCCTGATCGATCCAGGTGCGTGCCTGACGACAAGCCTGCTGCAGCACCCACAAGCCGATCGGCACGATGTCGCCGGATTCTTCCGCCAGTGGAACGAACTCCGAGGGCGCGCGCAACTCGCCATCCGGCCCCCGCCAGCGCAGCAGTGCCTCGATACTGGCAGGACGTCCATCCACCAGGCGCACGCTGGGCTGGTACACCAGGAACAACTCATCGCGCGCCAGCGCCCGGCGAAGTTCCTGCTCCAGTTCGGTGCGTCGTTGAAGGCGAAGATAATACGCGTCGCTGTAGAAGCGATAAGTGTTGCGACCGCCATCCTTGGCCGCATACATCGCGGTATCGGCTGCCCGCATCAGCGCCGGCATATCGGCGCAGGTCTGGCTCAGCAGCGCAATGCCGATGCTGCATCCGATCTCCACCGTCTGGCCGACCACGGTTGCCGGGCGCAGCAGTGAATCCAATACCTTTTGCGCGACCAGCGCGGCGTCCTGCGGACGTTGCACCTCGCTGAGCACCACCACGAACTCGTCGCCGCTCTGCCGCCCGACCAGATCGCTGCCGCGCACACAGGTGCGCAGACGGCGCGCGACCACGCGCAACAGTTCATCTCCGGCGTGATGTCCAAGCGTGTCATTGACCCGCTTGAATCGATCCAGATCGATGAACAGCACCGCCAGCGGCCGGTGGAGGAGCTGTGCGGCCGCCAGCGCTTCGCCCGCCAGCGCCTGCAGACCGCGTCGATTGAGCAGGCCGGTGAGGATGTCGATGTGCGCATCCAGCACCGGGAGGGCATCGGGCCGTTCGGCACGGGCGGTGCGAAACAGCCCGGTGATGCGGACGTCGCCCTCGACGAACTGCTCGCGCCGCATGTGCAGATCGAAGCGACGCGCGTTCTCGCCGACCAATACCAATTCGACAGCCTCATCCGAGACACGGCCTGCGGTCAGATGGTCCAACGCGGTCTGCAACTCGATCTGCGATGGCGCGTCGTAGAGCAGCAGCATCTCGGCCAGTGTCGCCGGCGCCTGGGCGTCGCGCCCGTGCAACGTGCTTGCCGCGGCATTCCAGAGCAGCTCCCCGTGCGCCGGCAGCCATTCGAATCCGGCGCAGTCGCCTAATTCGGCCAGTCGCGCCAAGAGCGCCCGTTCGCGGGAGGGGGAGACGACAGGGCGCGAGGCGGCGGGGCGGTCCATGGGCTAGTGCCGACGCGACGGGGGCGGACAGCCTAGCCTTGCAATGAATGCCAAGTCAGCGACGCACGTCGCAGTCGCAGGCACTGCCCACGCCCGCAAAGGGGCGGCCGAAGCCGTCAGGCATTGATCGGATATACTTTCGGCCCCAGGCACGCGGGCGTAACTCGATCGCACCCTGTCCTCGAACGGATAGTCCTGCAAAAAAAGTCCCTTAACGCGCGCCGGTAGCTCAGCTGACTAGGGTACTACCCTCGAAAGGGGTACTCACCCAATGCTGTTCACATAACCCGTTCGTGGTGAGGTATCGAACCACAACAGCCCGAAACTTCAAGGCTGCGCCCTTCGATACCTTTTCTGGAGCGCTGCTAGACTGCGAAAATGGGCTCGCGGCCGACACCCAGATCGGCCCGGCTGGAACAAAAAAGTCCTCACAAAACGCGCCCGTAGCTCAGTTGGATAGAGTACCGCCCTCCGAAGGCGGTGGTCGGGGGTTCGAATCCCTCCGGGCGCGCCAATCCCCCATTTCTTGCTCCGTGCCCATTTCGTGCCCACGTCCGTGCCCACGCGCGGGAGCGACGCGCGGAAAACGAGTAACGGCCTTGTGCCCACAGGATTCAGACGACATGCCCATCCAGTCCCCCGTGCTGCAGTTCCGCATCGAGTTGCTGGGCATTGATCCGCTGATCTGGCGCCGCATCCAGGTGCCCGGCAACTACACGTTCTGGGACCTGCATGTCGCGATCCAGAGCGCCTTCGGC
>JBKJTK010000234.1:0-11119 GCA_046590875.1 Chiayiivirga sp. | reverse complement strand
TAAACAAGAACGTCAACACCTCCAACGCCCCCTTTTCCCTCTCCTCCGCCTCCCAAACCTCTCACCCAGGACAGCGGGGCGCGCATCCTAACGATTGCGCCTGAACTTTGAAAGAGGCGTCGTCATTCAAGACGACGAGACCAACCGCACGCGGGCAAAATTGCGCTTGCCCACGGCCAGAACTCCCTGGAATCCAGGAGCGAAGACTCGTTGCGTGTCCTCGAATAGCTCGCCGTCAATGCGCACCGCGCGCTCCTTTAGCTTGCGACTGGCTTCGGAATTGCTGGGCGTGAGATTGGCGGCAGTCAACAGAGCGGTAATGCGCAAGCCTTCCGCGGGCACCACCACATCGATCAGGGGCAGAGAAGCGGTGTCGCCTTCGCCGCGCACCGCAGCATTCCACCCCGCAATCGCGGTTTCCGCCACAGCAGCAGAATGGAAGCGCGCCGCCAGCTCACGTGCGAGGCGCAGCTTCAGATCGCGTGGATTGAGCTGCTCCGTTTCGATCTCTAGCTTGAGCGAGTCCGCTTCGGCAATGCCGATCTCAAAGCTGAGCAGCTCGATCCAGCGCCACATCAACTCGTCGCCGATCTTCATGGTCTTGGTGACGATGTCGATCGCAGCCTCATTGATGCCGATGTAGTTGCCGAGCGACTTGGACATCTTATTGACGCCGTCGAGACCTTCCAACAGCGGCATGGTCAGCACGATTTGCGGTGGCTGGCCGAAATGCTCTTGCAAGCCGCGCCCCATCAGCAGGTTGAACTTCTGATCGGTGCCGCCCAGTTCGACGTCGGCGTGGAGCGCCACCGAGTCGTAGCCTTGCACCAGCGGATAGAGAAATTCGTGGATGGCGATCGACTGTTGTCCGGCATAGCGCTTGGCGAAATCGTCTCGCTCCAGCATCCGCGCCACGGTGTGTTGGCCGGCGAGCTTGATCATATCGGCCGCGCCCATCTGCCCGAACCACTCCGAATTGAAGCGCACCTCGGTGCGTTCGCGATCCAGCACCTTGAACACCTGATCGGCGTAGGTGCGGGCGTTGGCCTCGACATCCTCGCGCGTCAGGGGCTTGCGGGTGATGTTCTTGCCACTCGGGTCGCCGATCATGCCGGTGAAGTCGCCGATCAAGAAGACCACCTGATGGCCGAGGTCCTGGAACTGCCGCATCTTGTTGAGCAGCACCGTGTGGCCGATGTGCAAGTCGGGCGCGGTCGGGTCGAAACCGGCCTTGATACGCAAGGGACGGCCACCCGCCTCCATGGACGCGGCGAGCCGCGCTTCAAGTTCCTCGCGCTTGAGGATTTCCTCGACGCCGCGGCCGATCAGGTCGAGAGCATGTTGCAGTGCAGTCACGGAAACTTCCTTGTCCGACCGCAAGCGGCCGAAGCTGAACGAGAACGGGGAATAATGCGAAGTAAAGGGCGGATTTCGTTAATTGAACGTTAAACCCGAAGGGTCAAAAAAGCCAGCCTTCCCAAGGGTTTGACGCATCCATCACACGTGGCTATGGTAGCCGCCGTTTGTAGTGCGCGATTGAGTGGGGACTGAAATAGTGGATTTGAATCAATGCAGCGACAGCAATCCGCGCATCCCGCGCGATCAAGCCATTCGCCTTGGGGCCATTCGCCGCGGAGCGCAGCGTTTTGATCGCATCCCGCCGGTGGCGGCACCAGCGCATCCCGTTGCAGCGGTGGCAACCGTGGTTTTGACACCGCGATCGTGGCGACGCGAGCATTTCATCCTGGCGAGCCTGTTCGCGACCGTCACCACTCTCGTCGCCGCCATTGCGCCGGGCTTCGCAAACGCGACCCGGCAGCCGATTGACCCGGTCCTGATCACCCAGCCGCTGGCCTTGCCCGACATCGACGCCGCGGTAACGGCCAAGGTCCACGCAAGTTCCGACACCAGCGAGTCAGCGGTCCAAGGCGCGGTGCCCAGCGAGGCCGACTGGCAGACCGTGACGGTGCAACCTGGTCAGACGCTTGGGAATATCTTCGAGTCGCTCGGCTTGCCGGTCGCGACGATGCACCGGGTGCTAGCGCATCCGGGCGCGCGCGCGCCGCTGACCCGCATCCGTCCCGGCACTCAGTTCAAATTCGACATTGGGGCCGCCGGCGTGCTGCGCGCAGTGCATTTCGAACGCGACGAAGCCAGCCGGGTCACGTTGACGCTGCACCAGGACACAATCGCCGAACAGATCCAGCAGCGCGCCATGCAGCACCGAATCCAGATGGCGGGCGGCGAAATTGAGGGCTCGTTGTTTGGCGCCGGCGCCAAGGCCGGGCTGAGTAATGGCGCGATCGCCGAGTTGGCGCAAGTATTCGGCTACGACATCGACTTCGCCCAGGACCTGCGCGTCGGCGACCGCTTCAGCGTGGTCTACGATGAGGTCTATCGCGACGGTGAACGCCTGCGGGCCGGCGATATCCTCGCCGCCACCTTCATCAACCAGGGCAAGCGCTACACCGCGTTCCGCTATGAGTTTGCCGACGGCCGCCACGAGTACTTCGACGAGACCGGCCGTCCGCTGAAAAAATCCTTCCTGCGAACGCCGGTCGACTTCATCCGCATCAGTTCGGTGTTTTCGACCGCGCGCAAGCACCCGATCCTCGGCCGCGTGCGCAAGCATGACGGCGTCGACTACGCCGCCGGTACTGGCACGCCCATCGTCAGCGCGGGCGAAGGCCGCATCACGTTCGCCGGCTGGAAGAACGGCTACGGTCGCACCGTCATCGTCGACCATGGCCGCGGCTACACCACGTTGTACGGCCACATGTCCCGCTTCGGCAAGGCCAAGACTGGCGCGCGCGTCAGCCAGGGACAGACCATCGGCTATGTCGGCATGAGCGGCCTGGCCTCCGGTCCGCACCTGCACTACGAATTCCGCATCAACGGCGCGCATCGTGATCCGCTCAAGGTCACCCTGCCCAAACCGGAGCCCTTGGAACGCACCGAACTCGCCCGCTTCCGCTTGCAGACCCAGCCGATGCTGGCGAAGTTGCAGCTGATCGATGGCGGGCGTGCTTACGCTTCTCGCTGAGCGTCGCTGTGCGCGTCGATGATGACGCGCTCTACCTTGGACTGATCTCTGGCACCAGCGTCGATGGCATCGATACCGCCATCGTGCGGTTTGCGCCGCGCTGCGAACTGATCTTCGGTCGCACCTACGCCTGGGAACCGGAGTTGCGCGCGCGCCTGGTGGCGCTCGGACAGCATTCGGCCAGCTTGACTTTGGATGACCTCGGCGAGCTCGATACCCGCATTGGGGGCGCGTTCGCTGCCGCCGCGCAGCGTGTCATTGCGGACAGCGGCCTATCGTCGACGCGAATTGCCGCGATCGGTTCGCACGGTCAGACCTTGCGTCATCGCCCGTCGGGCGACTGGCCGTTCACCTTGCAGCTGGGCGATCCGAACCTAATCGCGGAACACACGGGGCGCCCCGTGGTGGCGGATTTCCGTCGCCGTGATGTCGCGGCGGGTGGTCATGGTGCGCCGTTGATGCCCGCATTCCACGCCGCGATGCTGCGCGTTGCGGGGGAAGATCGTGCGGTGCTGAATCTGGGCGGCATCGCGAATCTCACCCTGCTTCCTGCATCCGGTGAGGTGCGCGGCTTCGACACCGGCCCGGCGAACGGCCTGATGGACGCCTGGTGTCTGCGCCACAGCGGCGAAGTCTTTGACCGCGACGGTGCGTTCGCACGCCGGGGGCGCGTCGACCCCGCTTTGCTTGTTCGCCTGATGGATGAGCCCTGGTTCGCGCTGCCGCCACCGAAGTCGACCGGTCGCGACCAGTTTCATCTGGGCTGGCTCGAAGGGCGCCTACGTGGTGAAACCCCCGCCGATGTGCAGGCCACGCTGCTTGCGCTGACCGTGCGCAGCGTGGCCGAGGCCTTGCGCGCCAACCAACCGGCTACGACGCACGTGATCGTCTGCGGTGGCGGGGTGCAGAACCCGGCGCTGATGGCCGCGTTTGCCGCCGAATTGCCCAATACTTCGCTCGAATCCAGCGCGGCGTACGGGCTGGATCCAGACTTTGTCGAAGCGATGGGGTTCGCTTGGCTCGCACGCGAAACCCTCGCCGGGCGAGCGGGCAACCTGCCCAGCGTCAGCGGTGCGCGAGGCCCCCGCGTGCTGGGCGCGATCTATTCGAGCTGACCTCCGGCGATCAGTAAGCCTTGTCGTCCGGTAGCGTCTGGAAGGCCTTCATCGCCTCGTCGAACACGCGAGATTCGTCGTCCTGCCACGCGCCGGAGAGGCGCGCGATGTCGCCCGGCAACGGTGGCTCGGGTTCGGCCATGCCCAGCGCTTCCTTCAACAGGCGCAAGATGACGTCGTTCAACGGCCAGCCGCGATCGCGCGCGATCCGCTTGATGCGGTCGGCGATCTCGGCGTCGATGTCGCGGATCAGAAAATCGGGCATGCGGGTGATGCGACTCCAGACGATACGTGCCGCCGACCCGCCCCCTGTGCGACACGGCTAGAACATATCACGACTGCGGCGCCTCTCCGATCCGCGGCCAGAGCCAGGCCAGCAGCAGCAGCGCGGGCAGGACGGTCAAGGCGCTGACGAAGAAAAACGCGGAATAGCTGCTAGCTTCAACGATATATCCGGACAGTCCGCCGACGAACTTGCCCGGCAGGTTCGCCAGCGACACCAGCAACGCGTACTGGGTCGCGGTGAAGTGGCGATGGGTCAGGCCGGACATGAAGGCGACCAGTACGGTGCCAGCAAAACCCTGCGACAGATTGTCGGCACTGATCGCGGCAAAGAACGCCCACAACTCCGCCGGATGCTGCGCCATCAGCAGAAAGGCCAGGTTCGACATCGCCACGATCACGGTCGCAAGCGCTAACATACGGCGGATACCGAATGCCGCCACGCCGAAGCCGCCGAGAAACGCGCCGGCGACCCCGATCCACACGCCATAAAGTTTCGACACCGTGGCGATGTCGGCTTTGGTGTAGCCCGAATCGAGATAGAACGGCCCGGCCAGCACCCCGATTACTTGATCGGGAAATTTGAACAGTCCCACGAACGCGAGCAGGGCGAACGCCAGCAGCACGCCGTTGCGGGTGAAAAATTCCTGAAACGGTTTGACGAAGGCATCCGCGATGCTGAAGGTTCGCATCGCGACGGCGCGCGCATCGTCGGGCTCGCGACTGCGCAAGGTCGCCACCAGTGGCAGCAACATCAGCACCGCCATCGCCAGGTACGCGACTTTCCAACTCTGGAACTGCGCCAGGTACAGCGCGCCCGCACCGGAGGCGTATAACGCGATGCGATAGCCGAGGGTGTAGGTTGCGGCCAGTGCCGCCTGTGCTTCCAACGGCGCGATCTCGATGCGGTAGGCGTCGACCACGATGTCCTGCGTCGCTCCCGCAAACGCCGCCAGCGCGATCAGCGCGACGAACGGCCCGATCGTGCCTGAAGCGCCGTGCAGCGCCATCCCGACCAGCGCAAATACCAGCAACAACTGGGACCCGAACAACCAGCCGCGACGACGGCCAAGCCACCCTAAACCCGGCAACCGGTAGCGATCCACCAACGGCGCCCACAGCGGCTTGAGCACGTAGAAGAAGCTCGCATAGCTGATTAGGCCGATCGTCCCGAGACTGAATCCGGCATCGCGCAGCCAGGTCATCAGGGTGAGGCTGGTGAGCAGCAGGAACGGCAGCCCGCTGCCGAAACCCTGCAGCAACATCGTCAGCGCCGCCGGCGTTGCGAAGGCGCGACGGATGCCCGCCCAGCCACGGTAGTCCTGGCTTGCCATGAGCGTCACTCGGCGTAGTCCACCACGAACGGCGCGTGATCGGAAAAACGTGGGGTCGGATGGATCGAGCATGCGCGCAGCCGCGGACGTAGCGAGGGAGTCATGAGCTGATAGTCGATGCGCCAGCCGACGTTGTTGGTACGCGCCGCGCCGCGCGCGCTCCACCAGGTGTAGTCCTGACCGTCGGGTTGCAGGGCACGGTAGGCATCGACCCAACCTGTGTCGTCGCTGCACAGGCCGTTGAGCCAGTCGCGTTCGGGCGGCAGGCAGCCGGAGTTTTTCTGGTTGCTGCTCCAGTTCTTGATGTCTTTCGCCGACCGCACAATGTTCCAGTCGCCGCATAGCACGTAGTCGCGACCGCTCTCTAACCAACTGTCGAGAACCGGTTTTAACCAGTCCATGACCTCGAACTTGAAACCCTGGCGCAGATCCCCGGAGGAGCCCGACGGGATGTAGAACGACACTACGCTGAGCTTGCCGAAACGCGCTTCGATATAGCGGCCTTCGTCATCGAACGAGGCCCGGCCCAGCGCGGTAAGGATTTCATCAGGTTCACGCCGGGTATAGATCGCCACGCCGCTGTAACCTTTCTTTGTGCTCGCGTCGCGGAAGAATCTTCGGTAGCCCGCCGGTTGGAAGACCGCGCCGTCGAGTTGATGCTCCCGCGCCTTGGTTTCCTGCAGGCAAAGCAGGTCGGCGTCCTGGGCACGGAACCAGTCGAAGAACCCTTTCGTAGCCGCGGAGCGCAGGCCGTTGGCGTTGAAACTGATGATACGCATGCAGTTGATCGTGCGGCGGCGGTCGACAAAGGCTAGCGGAAGTCGGCGCGTTTGTGCGCGCGCACTCCGTGTCGGGCGCCTCCTGCGGCACAATCGGCTTCCTGTCCGCCCTCTTAGAAAACCGTGCTTGCCCACCAACGCCAGTTTCTCGATCTCGCTCTCGACCGCCAGGTGCTTCGCTTCGGCGAGTTCACCCTCAAGTCCGGTCGCGTGAGTCCGTATTTCTTCAATGCCGGGGCTTTTGACAGCGGTGCTGCGCTGGCCGAACTGGGTCGTTGCTACGCCGCGACCACGCGACACAGTGGGCTGGACTTCGACATGCTGTTCGGTCCGGCCTACAAGGGAATTCCTCTCGCCACGACCACCGCGACCGCACTTGCTGCGCTGGGCCGCGACGTGCCGTTGGCGTTCAACCGCAAGGAAGCCAAGGCCCACGGCGAGGGCGGTCGATTGATCGGCGCGCCGTTGCGCGGCCGGGTGCTGATCGTGGATGACGTCATTACCGCCGGCACCGCGATCCGCGAATCGATCGAGATCATCCGCGCCGCGGGCGCCATTCCTTGTGGCGTGCTGATCGCTCTCGATCGCGAGGAGCGCGGCCAGGGCCCGCGCTCGGCGGCACAGGAAGTGACGGAAGAGTTCGGGCTGCCGGTGCTCGCGATCGCACGTCTGACCGAACTGCTGGCCTATACTGGAACCCGCGCCGAATTGGTCTCGCATCGCCAAACCCTCCTGGCCTATCGCGCGCGTTATGGCATTGCCGACTGACCTCAGGTGACCGTCATGCGCATCGTTCCAACGCTGCTTGCTTCTGCACTGCTACTGGCGCTGGTCGCCAATGCGGCGCACGCGCAGGAAAGGAAAAAACTCTACCGCTGGACCGACGACAAGGGCGAGGTCCACTACACCGACCAGCTGCCCCCCGAGGCCGCGAAATTGCAGCGTGATGAGCTTAATAAGGAGGGCCGCGCGGTCGACCGGGTTGAGCGGGCGAAGACGCCTGAGGAACGCGCCGTGTTCGAAGCTGAACAGGCGCGCCTGGCGGAGGAACAGCGCCTGGTCGACGAGACCGCCAAGATGGACAGCGTATTGACCATGTCCTATCCGTCCGAAGCCGACTTGGCGCGCGCCTACGAGGAGCGTTTCGACTTGCTGAAGCGTAACGTCGAGTCGGCCAAGATCGGCATCCGGAGCCAGGACCAGGCCTTGACCGGCCTGCTGTCCCACGCCGCCGATCTGGAACGCAACGGCATGCCAGTGCCTGACAGTGTGGTGCAGTCAATCGGCAAGACCCGCCAGCAGCTCGCCGACCAACGCGTGTTTCTCACCAATCTCGAAACCGATCGGGTCGAGTTGCAGAAGGAATACGACGCGATCCTCACCCGCTACCGCAAACTGGCGACGACCAATAACGCCAAGGACGCGCCAAGCACGCCACACTGACGAGCAGTACGGCTGCGCTACCTGCAGTACTGCTTAAAACGGCAGCTTCAGCGCCGGCTCCAGCGCCAGAAGTTGGGCACGGAACAACTCCTGTATGCGGTGCAACGCGTTGCCGCTGTCGGCATCGAAACGCAGCACCAGGCTTGGCGTGGTATTAGAACAGCGCACCAGGCCCCAGCCATCCGGCCAATCGGCGCGGATGCCGTCGATGGTCGCGATCTTGGCGCCTTCGAACTTCGCCTTCTCGCGGAACTTGTCCATGAAGGTGTAGTGCTCGCCTTCGACCATCGCGATCTTAAGTTCGGGCGTGCTGACGCCCTTGGGCAACTCGTTGAAGATGGCTTCAGGGCTGCCCTCGTCGGAAGCGAGGATTTCCAGCAGGCGCGCGGCGGCGTAAATGCCATCGTCGAAGCCGGACCAGCGCTCGCGAAAAAAGAAATGGCCGCTCATTTCTCCCGCCAGCTCGGCCTCGGTTTCCTTCATCTTGGCCTTGATCAGCGAATGCCCGGTCTTCCACATGATCGGGCTGCCGCCGTGACGGAGAATCTGTGCCGCCAAGTGCCCCGTGCACTTCACGTCGTAGATCACGCTGGCGCCCGGGTTGCGGCTCAGCACGTCCTGCGCGAACAACATCAACAGACGATCGGGATAGATGATCTCGCCCTGCTTCGTCACCACCCCGAGGCGATCGCCGTCGCCATCGAAGGCGATGCCCAGATCGGCGTTGAACTTGGCCACGAAGGTGATCAGGTCTTTGAGATTGTGCGGTTCGCTGGGGTCGGGGTGGTGGTTGGGGAACTCACCGTCGACCTCGCAATACAGCGGCACGACCTCGGCCCCGATCGCTTCCAGCAATTGCGGCGCGATGCCGCCCGCGACGCCATTGCCGGCGTCCACGACGACCTTGAGCCGGCGTTCGAGCTGGATGTCGCCAGCCACGCGGGCGAGGTAGTCCTCGGCAATGCTCAGCGTCTGCAGGCCGCCGCCGCCACCATCGTCAAGGCGGTTCTCGGCGATGCGGGCGTAGAGATCCTGGATCGCCTGCCCGGAGAGCGTGTCGCCGCCTACCACGACCTTGAATCCGTTGTAATCCGGCGGGTTGTGACTGCCGGTGACCGCGATGCCGCAGCCGGTGTTGAGGTGGAAGGTGCCGAAATACACCAGCGGCGTCGGTGCCAGCCCGATGTCGATCACATCGCGACCGGTGCGGCGCAGGCCTTCAGTCAAGGCGGCGCAGAGGCTGGGGCCGGAGAGCCGGCCGTCGCGTCCGACCACGATCTCCTTCAGTCCTTTCTCGCGCATCAGGGTACCGACGGCTTGACCGATCAAGCGCGCCACGCCCTCGTTCAAGGTCTCCCCGACCACGCCGCGGATGTCGTAAGCGCGGAAGATGTGGCGATCGACACTCGTCGGCGTCGCGCGCGGGCTCTCTGCCGTCACGCGCTTGGGCACCTCGGGTTCCTGCATCAGGACGTCGCCGAACGTGAGTTCAGCTTCCTCTGCCGCACCACCGGCCAGCCCGCGGCGCAACTGCCACAGCAACGCGCCACCCAGCAGCAGAGAAGCGATGCCGACTCCGAACTGCACCAGGGGCGAGTACGCCAGCAGCGTGTCGGGCTTGGGGGCCGCGGTAGCGAGCTGCAACGAAGTGCCGGCCACCAGTACGCCCGCACTGGTCTGCGCCTTGAGCGCAGGATTGCCGGCCGCGCCAAGCACGCGTTGGCCGCTGCGCAGTTCGAGATAGCCGCCGGGCAATTCCGCGGAGGTTATCGGCTCGATCAGCGCCGCCAGCGGCAGCGACACGTACGCCACAGCCAGCGCGCGGTCGGAGTCACGCACGGTCGCCGCCAGCCCGAGCTCGGTGGCTCCCCCGACCCCGACCAGATCGGACATGGTTTCAGCTTGGGTGACCGCCCCGCTCAGCAGGGCCAGCTTGGCGAAACCGAATTGTCTGAGATCGCCAGTGAATTCCGCATCCAGCGTAGGTTCGTAAAATTCCACGGTGCGCAGTTCCGGCCAAGCCTCGCGCACCCGGGCGATCGCGTCGTCGCGTTCGCCGGCGGCAAGGTCGGCCTGCACAAAGGAATCCGCGATCTGTGCGCCAAGCTGGGCGCGAAGCGCGGCCACCTGCTCGGAGATCTGGCCCGCAAGGCGATCGCGCTGCGCGACCAACTGCGGCTCGACCTGGGTTTGGCGCCATGCCTGCCAGGCCTGCCACAGGATCAGCCCGCCGATTGCGAACGCAACCAGCGCGAGCCCGAAGAACAGCGGCTTGCGCAGCTGTGGCGGGATGCCGGCCCGTTCGGCCTTGGGTTTATTCGCCATTCCTGTCCCCTGTTGGCCGCGCTCAGCGCACGCCAGTGTGGCCGAAACCGCCGCTCCCGCGCGCGCTGTCGGCAAACTCCTGTACCTGTTCAAAACGGGCACGCGCCACCGGCAGAAACACCAGCTGTGCGACACGATCCCCCGGGGCGATGGTATAGGCCACCGCGCTGCGATTCCACAGACTGATCATCAGTGGGCCCTGGTAGTCGGCATCGATCAGCCCGGTGAGGTTGCCCAGCACCAGCCCGTGCTTGTGGCCCAAGCCCGAGCGTGGCAGCACCACCGCACAGAGTTGCGGATCGCCGATGTGGATCGCGAGCCCGGACGGGAGCAGGGCACTGGCCCCCGGCGCCAGTTCCATCGGGGCGCCCAGCATCGCGCGCAGATCCATCCCGGCCGACGCCGCGGTGGCGTAACCGGGCAGCGGAAATTCGTCCGTGCCAAGGCGCGCATCCAGGATTTTCAGCTCCACCACTGGCATGTCAACGGTGCGCCCGGCTCGGATCGGTCCGCGGCGGATCAGCCTGCTTTGAGGCGGGCTGCTTCGAAGCGGCTTGCTTCGAGGCGGCCTGCATCCGTTCGGCGATCAGCGCCAACAGGCGCCGGGCCACGTCCGATTTCTCCGCCACCGCAATCTCGGCGCTGCCCTCACGCCAAAACACCGAGAGCGCGTTGCGCTCGGAATCGAAACCACAATCCGCCGCACCGACACGGTTGGCCGCGATCATGTCGAGCTTCTTGCGTACCAGCTTGTCGCGCGCGTAGCGCTCGACGTCGTCGGTTTCCGCCGCGAAGCCC
>JBKJTK010000213.1:0-3504 GCA_046590875.1 Chiayiivirga sp. | reverse complement strand
GGCGCGCTGGATCCGCAGCAGCAGACCGTAGCCATGCTCGGCGCCAAGCGAAACCGCCTTCAGCACCAGCAGGTCGAGCGTTCCGGGCAGAAGGTTGGCGTGGCTCATGATTCACCTAAACGAATTAGGCGAGAAGGATAGCTGGCTCTCCTAAGCTGTCAAGGAAGGAAGTCATGGGTCGTCGAACAGACCCGCCTGCAGGCGCGGATCGTCGCGGTCGACGAAATTGGAAAGTCCCACACCCACCAGCCGATAGCGGGTGCCGCGCGGCAACGCGACGCGGGCGCGAAGATCGAGTGCATGTGCGGTGAATCGTTCGCACGACGCCGGCGGCGTCGAGGGCGTGAGGCTGCGGGTGAGGATGTGGAAATCGTGGGTCTTGAGCTTGAGCACCACCGTGCGTCCGACCCGCGTCGGTTCGCGTTCGGCCGCGCGCCATGCCTTCTGCGCGAGGTCGCGTATCGAAGTTTCAATCCCGGCTTCATCCAGGCGCAGGTCGCTCGCGAAGGTGTCTTCGGCCGAGATCGATTGCGTTGGCTGATCGGGACACACACGACGTTCGTCGATGCCCAGCGAGAGTTCGTGCAGGCGCGCACCCCAGTGGCCGAAGCGCTGTTGCAACGCCTCTCGCCCGTACTGGCGCAACTCGCCCACGGTGCGGATGCCGAACGCTTCGAGCTTACCCGTCATCACCTTGCCCACGCCCGGCACGATGGCGACCGGTAACGGCGGTAGAAATGCCTCGACGTCGTGCGGTCGGATCACGAATAGGCCGTCGGGTTTGCGCCAATCCGAGGCAATCTTCGCGAGGAACTTGTTCGGTGCCACGCCGGCCGACGCAGTGAGTTCGGTTTCGGCAAAGATCTGGGCGCGGATCGTCTCCGCCACCGCCGTCGCGCTGGGCAGGCCAGTCTTGTTCTCGCTGACATCCAGGTACGCCTCGTCCAGCGATAGCGGTTCGATCAAGTCGGTGTGGCGCGCGAATATTTCTCGCACGTAGCGCGAGACTGCCTTGTAGCGGACGAAATCCGGCGCCACGAACACCGCCTCCGGGCACAGGCGTTCGGCCCGGATCGCCGGCATCGCCGAGCGCACGCCAAACTTGCGAGCCTCGTAGGAGGCCGCGCACACCACTGAACGCGCGCCGCGCCAGGCCACCACCACCGGGCGGCCACGCAGGGTCGGATCGTCCCGCTGTTCGACCGAGGCGTAAAAGGCATCCATGTCAATGTGGACGATCTTGCGCATCGGGACCCATCCAGCGAAGCATCCATTGTCGCTGCCGGAACCCGGTCACGTCCGGTGAGGATTGGTGGTTTCGCTGGCGGGGCGCTTGCGCCGCAGGCAGGACAAGCCGACCATAGCCCGATGATTGCCACGAAAACCCTTGCCGTCATCGGCGCCAGCGAAGAAACCGTGGCGCATATCCGGCTGCTGATGAAGCTGGGCGCCAAGCAGCTGGACCATCTTTGGCGCTGGGGCAGCGAGGAGTCGGCTGACTTCGTCGCGGTGGAGGTCCACGACCTCGGCGCCCAAGGCGTGCTGGCCCGCTGCCAGGCCGCTGGCGTGCCTTGCGCTTTGATGGCCGAGGCGAACGAAGTGGTGGTGCAAGGGATGGTGTTGCGCCGCCCCTTCAAGCTCGAGCAGATCGTCGCTGTGTTGAATGCCGCAGGTGCGGCCACGGCGGATGCGGGCGCCGTCGAGGCCTTCGCCGACGATTTCTACACCCGTGACATGGACGAACCGGAAATTGCGACGGGCCGGACCAATCCCGATGATGTGTGGGGCGAGCAGGAATCTGCACAGGCCACGCCACGGCGCCGATCGGCCGTCGCCGCGGACGATCTGGATTTCCTGATCCACGGCGATCCCCTGATTGAGCCCGAGGCACCGAAACCCCTGATCAGATCCGATACGGTGCTCGAAGCCGGCAGCCGTGAGCAAACCCTGCGCAGCGCCAGCCGCGCCGAGCAGTCGCGGCACCGCGTGGTGCCGACGGGCGAGGTGCCGAGCGGTCTGGTGGGCGTGGCGTCAGTCAATGTGCCGCCCATTGCGATGCCAGCGCGCAACGAAACCGGAGCGCCACTGTCCCCGAATCACGCGCGCGCTGACGCGGGCGAGTCGTCCGGCCATCGCTTGTCCGAGTATCTCGAAGGCAACTTGCTCGGCAGTCCGTCGCAGTTGCAGTTGCAGGCATTGGATGGCCACCCGCTGCCGATACTCACTCTCGATCCGAAGAAGCGCGCTTATCACGCCGACGCCGATCTCGCCGAACTCGAAGCCTATGCCCGCCTGCCGCTGCCACGCAGCGCGGTGAAGGGTGTGAGCACCACCGATCTGGCGCGGGTGCGCGAGACGCAGCCGGCGCGCACCTACGACGAGTTGCGCTGGCTGATCGCGTTGTTGAAGTCGGGCGGACGCTTGGCGAGTCGACTCGATCCTGGCGGCACTTTCCACGTGACGGCGCAGGTCAGGATCAATCCGCTGTTCCATGCCCATGGCGCAATCAGCGCAGCGCTTGCGAAACCGGCGCGACTGCACGAACTCACCGCCACCAGCGGCGCCAGCATGGAACAGGTGTTCGATGTGGTGAACGCCTACGATGCGATCGGGCGCTTGAGCTGGACCCCGCGTCAGCGTCTCGCCGCGGAACCCCAGCCCGAAACCAAGCCGGCTGCGGGCGGGCGTTTCTGGCCGTTCGGCAAACGCTGAGACGCGCTGCGATCCGACCATCGCCTGACGATGGCCGCTTGAAACGCTGCAACAACGCCCTTACTCCAGTTGCAGCATCAATGCCAGCCATTGCCTCGCCGATGGTTCAGGCCGCAGCCGGCAGCGCGTTTCCTATAATCGCCCACCCTTAACCGTGCACCCTTAACCGCGCACCCTTAACCGCGCACCCTTTACTGTCCACCCTCTTCGCAAGGATCGCCCATGAGTCGACAATCCGTCCTGCTTTTGCTGTCACTAGTGCTCGGCACCGCGGCCGAACCCGTACGCAGCGAAATCACCTTGGCCGCACCAGTCGAAGAAGTGCGCAAGCAGTTGAGCGGTGGTGATATCGATGCCGCGATCGAGGCCGGCGAGCTGGCCGTCGAAACACTGGCGCAGGATTCACAGGCCTGGTTCTGGCTCGGCCGCGCCTACGCACAGCAAGCGATGCGCGCCAGCCTGCTCGGCAAGCCCAGGTGGGCCGGCAAGACCCGCGATGCCTACCTGCAAGCGGTGACGCTGGACCCGGCCAATCTCGATGCGCGTTTCGACCTCATGCGGTACTACGTGATGGCGCCGGGCTTCCTGGGCGGCGACCGCGCGAAGGCCGATGCGCAGGTGCTGGCCATGGCCGAACGCGATGCCGTGATGGGCAAGCTCGCCACCGCCATGTTGGCTCAGTACGACAAGCAACCTGCAGTTGCCGAGCGCGCGTATCGCGACGCGATGAAGCTCGACCCTGCGCATTCGCGCGCGCGCATCGGCCTGGCGATGCACCTGCAGGGCGGCGAG
>JBKJTK010000162.1:0-10927 GCA_046590875.1 Chiayiivirga sp. | reverse complement strand
CGACACCGCGCTCGCCATCCATTAACTCGCAGTCGAGTCGTCCCCACAGGATTTCGCCTGATTTGGTGCGGAAGCGCAGGGCCATGTCGCGGACCCCAGCCTGTGCGCGCAATTGGGCCCAGATCGCTGCGCGAACCTCGAGATCGGGCCACAAGTTGATATCGACGGTGCGGCGGCCGATCACTTCGGCAGAAGTCCAGCCCAGCACGCGCGCAAACGCGGGGTTCACGTCCACGAACGTACCGTCGTCGACGTTCAGAATCGCGACGAGGTTGCTGGAGTGGCGGAAGGCGCTAGCGAGTTGCATGCTCCCCCTGATGGCGCGACGCGATTCGTCGATGCCAGCCCGAGTATAGCTCGCGTGGTGTTGGGTGGAAGGCGGATCGTTTCGCCTCGAAGCAGCCTCTGTTCAATCTGAAACTACTGAGGGAACCGTATCGTGCCCAAAGGGCTCACCTCGAGCGGAAGGTTTTCCCCGAATGGGATCGTCTCAGCGCGGCGCGTAGATCAGAATGCCCACCAACACGGCCGCGATCACCGCTGCCGCGCCCAGCAGCCACCAATAGTTGAAGCGCGATTCGCTCGCCGCCACCGGCGCGACGATCGGGGCCGGCTCGGGTACTTGCGCCCTCACCGCCTGCATGGTCTGGGTCGTGCCCTGCCCTGCGCGCGGTGAGGGGGCGAAGCTCATCGTGCCGCGCGGCGGGAGTCCGGGGGCTTCCAGCACAAAACGATGTTGGTCGAATGCGATCTGGTCGCCCGGATGCAGCACGGCGCTCTTGAGCGTGACGCCGTTGACCACGCTGCCGTCGTGAGAGCCCAGGTCGCGCAGCACGACGCGATCACTATGTTGTTCGAGACTGGCGTGACGCTCCTCCATCCCTGGCTCGTCGAGGCGGATCTGGGCACTCGCACCGCGTCCGACGATTACCGGTTCCAGCAGCGAGAAGGTACGCCCATGAAAGGCACCGGCGATGCCGCGCAAAACGACGCGTGATGCCGCCGCGCGTTGCGCCGGGTCGGTCATCGGTTCCGGCGGAGGCGGCACGTCGCGATCGATGTTGCGCTCGTCGTCGGGTTTCACCAGTACCTGCAGGCGGCTCAGGCTCAGGACATCGCCCAGGCGCAATAGCGCCAGTTCGCGCACTGGACGGGCGTTGACGTGCGCTCCTCCGGAACCGCTTTCAAGCGTCATCATGATGCCCCGCTGGGCATCGACACGGATCGTGGCGTGATTGGCGGAGAGTCCGGCATCGGCGATCACGACCCGGTTGCCGGGCGCGCTGCCGATACGGACATCGCCTTGCTCGATCACCACGTCCGGGTGTTCGCCGTTGGGGAAACTCAGGCGCATGGGCAACCCCTTGTTCGACATGGTTTCGACTCTAGCATAGGCGTTCTATTACCGGCGTACCGCTTGCAACTACCAACGCGCTTCCAAGTCCAGCAGCAGGCGTTCCGTGCGATCGTGCAATCGATCGCGGGTCTCGAAAAACGCGGCCACGCGCAGACTCCAGGTCGAACCGAAGCCATAGCCCACCCAAGGCATGTGCCCGCGCGCCGCGGTGTGGAACCACCAGTCGTCGGCGTTGACCGCTGCCAGCACCGCGTCACGCTGGATGCGCTGCCAAGCCCAACCGAACTCCCAGCCCGGCAGATTGATGCGATCGCCGTACACAAGACTGGCCCGGGTGCCGTCGCGATCGGCATTCGCATCAAGATTGCGCACCCGATCCAGGCGCGCCTCCAACGGCTTGTCGCCCAACTGACCACGCAGGTAGACCTGCACATCGAGCAGGCGGTAGTCGTAGACGTAGCGGCCGCTCGCCAGCGTATTTCCGCGTCCGAGACCTGCACGCGCCAAACCTTCGAGTTGGTCGTAATCAAGATAACCGAGCAGCACCCCGCCGCTGACCGGCGCGCCTTCGCGCCAATGCCAGCCGAACTGCATGGCCGCCAGCCGCGCACTGCGTTCGTTGAGCGGGTCCGGCGCGAAGCTGCCGAAATCCAGCTGCCAGCGGTCGAAGTCGCGCAGTGTTCCACCCCACCGAACGCTGGCGCTGACCGGCCTCAGGTCGTTGTCCCACAGCAGCGGACTCAACTCCAGCGGCAGCGGCGCCTTGCCGAGCTGCAGCGCAAGGTGTTCGCCGGCCTGCCAACGCAACCACGCCTGGTCGACGTTCGCACCGTCGCTGTCCTCCACATCGTTGTTCGCCACGTTGTCGCGATTGGAGTCCGTCCCCAGAGCGGCCTCCGCGGCGATACCGAAGCTCCATGCATCGCGCGTCCAGCGGGTGCCCCACCGGACGCGGGCCCTCGCGCGCTCGAGATCGTCGCGCCCACCGGGCAATCCGGTGACGCGGTCGCCGCGCAGCAGCAGTTCGCCGAAGGGCTGCCATGGCGACACGTGATCGTCGAGTACCTCGACGGGCTCGAAGTTCGGCTCATCGCTTTCCTGTGCCTGCGACACCAGTGGCAGCGCGCAGCAGAAGACAATCAACCAGACCAGTCGCGACATGACTCAGGCTCTCAGTTGCGCAAGATCGGCGCCGATCTCGGCGGCACTCTGGTAGCGCGCTTCGCGCGTCCGTGCGATGCATCGCAGGATGATTTCTTCCAGCGCCGGCGGAATTTCGGGCCACAACTTCGAGGGCCGCACCGGTTCTTCCTGCAACTGCTGACGATAGATCTCCATCGTCGTATCGCCGGTGTAAGGCAGGCCGCCGCAGAACATTTCGGACAACATCACGCCGGCAGAGTAAATGTCGGCGCGCGCATCCACGTCTTCACCCGTCAACTGCTCCGGAGCAGAATAGCTCGGTGTGCCGACGTACATACCGGGCTGGGTATGGCCCGGATTCGTGCGCCGCACCGGCCGCGCGATGCCGAAATCCATCAATTTTGCGTTGCCGCCGACTTCCAGGATCAGGTTTTCCGGCTTGATGTCGCGATGCACCACGCCGACCTCGTGCGCCGCCGCAAGCCCGGCGCAAAATTGGCGGGCAATCCGAAGCCCGGCCGAATACGGCAGGCGTCCGGATTCGCTCAGCAGTCCGCGCAGCGTCACGCCGCGCACGAACTCCATCGAGATAAAGGGCGATCCGTTGATTTCACCGAAGTCAAAAGTTCGCAGCACATTGGGGTGAGTGATCTTGCGCGCGAGACGGATCTCGTCCTTCAGGCGTTCCAGTTGTTCCCGATCCTGCAGCGCACCGGGCTTGAGCATCTTGAGCGCGACGATGTCGCGTAACTCCAGATCGCGCGCCTTGTACACCACGCCCATGCCACCCTCGCCCAGCAGGCTGAGGATCTCGTAGCGCCCGCCGAGATGCGCGCCGGGGCGCAATTCACCCACATCGGCGACCGCTTTGGCGGCTGGCGTCATCTGGGTTTGCCGGGCGGATTCGGGCGGACGCGGTTCCGGGAACGTCAGTCCGCTGAGTGCGGCCGTGTTGAGCGCGTAGTAACGTTTGGCGCTTTGCGCGCCTTCCGCGATGCTCAACAGCTCGGTCCCGTGCACGGCCTTGATCGCATCCCCCACGCCCCGCGTAAGCAGGGCGCGACCAGGCGCAGATTCGCCCAGTAGACGCTCGATCTGGAAGCTGGCCGCGCCGAACATTCCCGGCACCTCACGGGGTCCCAGCGGCAGAACGCCCGCCACCACATCGCCCTCCACCAGCGCCAGCGCCGGTGGACGCAACCCGTCCACCTGCACTTCGCCCAGCAGCGCATGGCTGGCTTGCAGCGCGCGCAGACGACCCGCTTCGCCCTCGAAGCCCAGCACCCAGCGCTGGCCATTGCCGACCAGCACGCGACCCTCGCAAGCCTGTGCCACCAAGGCGATCTGATCGGCCGCAGCTTGCAGGCGAGCAAAGCGCGTCGTCACGTCACCGTCGTTGTCCGCAGGTGCGAACTCGACTCCGAGCAACAGTCCCTGCATGCCACGCGGCGCCGGCGGTGGCGGAGGAGCCGATTGCGGCTCGGGCGCCGGGGCTTCGCCCGCGTCAGGCAGGAAGCGCGAGAAGTTCGCCACATAACCTTCGATATCGCGCTTCTCGCGCAGGTCCGACAACAACGAATCGAATGCACGTCCGAGACGCGCAAGTTCGTCGCTGCCTTCGATCGCGATCTTGGTCTGGTAGTTGCCGCCTGCCGCTTGTTCCGCGGCGTCGGCCAATACGCGGGCTGGTTTGAGGATCCGACGCGAGAGCCAGAACGACAGCGGCAGCGCGATCGCCAGTGAGGCCAGACCCGCGAGCAGGACCCGGTCCAGGATCTGCCGGTAGCCGCTGGCGACCTTGTCGCCGGAAGCGAGCGACGCGACTGCACCCAGAGCGGTTGCGCCCTCGACCGCGGTCGGACGCAGCCGCACCAGCCAGTGCTGACCGCCGAAATCGAAATCGAGCCGATCGATCGGCTGTCCAAGCCGAATGGCCTCCATCACCTCGGTACGGGCTACAAACGCCGGGGTCAGAGCCTGCGCGCGATCCTCGGGAAGCGAGCTTGCTGCCAGACTCAATCCCTCTTCGGTCGGCAGCCAGAATGCGACCTCGGCATCCGAGGCACGCGCGATGTCGCGGCTTAGTGCATCGTCGACACGCTGCGCAAGGAGCAGATAGCCCACCAGCACGTCATCCTGAGCCAGCGGCAGGATCGCCGCCTGGTAGAGCGTGTCCTGCATGCGCCAGAAGCCGCTTTGCGGCGTGGTTTTTTCCCGCGCCGCCGCCACCAGGGGATCGTCGGAAAAGTTGAGCGCGAAGGCTTCGGATTCGTCGCTGCGCGCCAGCAAGGCGGCGTCCGCGCCCAGCACCAGGCCCAGGTCGAACTCGAATTGTCCCTTGCGTTCGATCAACAGATCGCGCAATGACACCACGTCTGGTCCGGTGGCCTCGCCCAGGCCGAGCTCATCCTCGCCGAGCGAAGTGGCAACGTAATTGATCAGCGCCGGATCGCGCCCCAACAACAACAAGGTGCGTTCAAGTAGACGCAGGCGCTGCTGGGTCTGGCTGGTCTGGGCATCGGCGCTTTTTGCCAGCGCTTCGCTTACCGCCTCGCTGGCGATGCGCTGCCCGACAAACCACGTCACCGCCACGGCGGCGGCGACCGCCAGCAACACCAACAATGCGCAAAGCAGGAAAATGCGCAGCACCAGGGGCACGCGCGAGCCGCCGCGTTTAGTAGCTGCTGCGCTGGCCGCCATAAGGTTTTCCGAATTTATTCATGTGGGGCGGCACGCGAGGCCGGCTCAGGTCGAGGTCGATCGTGATCGGTGCGGAGGGCACGCTGAGCTTGCGGCGCCAGAGTTTGGCGCGCTCGTGCCACACGAACAATTCGCCCGCCACGTTGTCGGGCACCTCCATTCGGAAGCGGCCGCTGGCGTCGGGACGGGCGAACCACGGTGTATCAAGCGCCAGGACATGCCCAACCATATCGTGATGCACGTTGCAGTACACCCGTACCAGGCCGGCGCGCTCGAAGCGGTGGGTACGCGCCTCGCCGTTGCCGTACAGGCCGACATCGAAATGGTGCGGGCCGGCGGGCGAAAACGCGTTGTGCAGGATCGGGTCGAAGTTCTCGAAGCGTACCGTGGTGCCCATCAGTATTGGCAAGACACGCGGCACGAACTGCTTGCGCTCCATGCGCATTTCGACCGGATCGGTGGGTGCAACCAGAGCCTTAGGTGCGGCCGGGCGAAAATACACTACCGCCTCACGCGCCTCGCCGGCACGCAGCGGTTTACCGTCCAGCGACAACGCGACCGTGCCCTCGATACCGGCGGCGATTGCCGCATCGGCCAGTAGCCAGATCATTCCCAGCAGAAATTTTGCCCGCACGCCCCCTCCTTGCGTCGCCCCGGTCGCGTGCCCGCATCATAGCCGAGCGCGCTCGCGCTGGCAGGCGGGCCGCGCCGGCTTCAGAATACGGGTTGCCCGCGACAACCGTCGCCACCCGGACCGCCTTCATGCCAAGCATCGATATCCAGCGCCGTCACGACAAGTCGATGAAAGAAGCCAAGCTGGCGGTGGAACGTGTGGCGGAGAGGATCGCCGAAAAGTTCAGTGTTGAGTGTGGCTGGAATGGCAATACGCTCGAATTCACCCGCCCCGGCGTCAACGGCGAGATCAGCCTGGCCAAAGGCGAGGTGCGCATCATCGCCAACTTGGGGTTCATGCTGACGATGCTGAAGGCCCCGATCGAATCCGAGATCCACAAGTATCTGGACCGCGAGTTCGGCTGAGCGCGGCGTCCAGGTATTCAGCGCTTCATTTCAAACGGATTCGGATGACGGGCGAGGAGGCGTCGCGATACTTCGCGCTCGCGACGCGCGATTTCCCCGAGAAACTCGTCGGCACCGCCGTGCAAAGCCTGAAATGCCGCAAAGCCGCGTTCAAGGAAACGCTGTAGCTCGCCCAGCCCGGCCAGTTTTGCGGGTAGGCGCGAAGCACGCAGCAGGCGCGGAATCCACGGCTTCTGGACCGCGTGGTCCAGCGTCTTACCGACACGCAGAACCAGTTCGATCTGGTGCGCGCGCAATCGTGGCTTGCCGACTTCGCGATACGCCGCGGCGTAGGTACGTTCATCCAGAGTTTTGTCGCGCGACGTACTGCGCTCCAGCACCGCGACCAGGCGCAGGTCGAAGGCGTGGCTGAGCCAGGCCAGCTCGATCGCATCCGCCGCGGTTTCGATGAGGTGCGACGGCAGTAGTTTGCGCATCAAGGGCAGCACGCGCTCCACGTCGCGATCGCGGGCAGTAACGTCGCGATCGCCATAGAGATCGTCCAGAAAAAAGCGCGCGGCCGGCGCAGTATGCGGCTCGGCCAGAAAATCAACGAACCCGCGTTCCAGCCGCGCGGCCTGCCAACGCTGCAACGGTGCCAGCCAGGGCGATCGATTGCCCGGTTCTAGTATCGGATCGCGGCCGCGTCGATTGGCTTCCAACACGCGCTGCAGGCGGCGGTCAATGGCATTTGGGCTTGCGGTCATGGCATTCGGAGGGGCGTCGCTTTGCAGTGGGTGGAAAATCCTGCTGAAGCATAACCGGCGCATGGCCTGTGACGGAGTTTGGCTTGCAGCTCCAATTACTGCGGCTACAATCCGGCGGCCTCCGTCGACCCCGCCTTCCGAATGTTGACCCTCCAAGCTGCTGCCAAGCGTCGTACAAGCACCGCTCGCGTCGGCCTGGCCATCGCCGGAGGCGGGCCGATCGGCGGCATGTACGAGTTGGGCGCGCTGCGCGCGCTCGACGTGGCGATCGAAGGCCTCGACCTCACCAAATTGCACGTCTACGTCGGGGTAAGTTCGGGCGCCTTCCTCGCCGCCGGTCTGGCCAATCGCATGACGCCAACGGAAATGTGTCAGGTCTTCATCACCGGCGACGCCGACGATGCGAAGTTCCGTCCCGAACGTTTCCTGCGTCCGGCCTTCAACGAATATTTCAATCGCGCGCGCGGCTTGCCGCGCATCCTGTTCCATTGGTGGCGCGACCTGCTGACCCGGCCTCAGGACATCAGTCTGAGTGACGCCCTGGTCCGATTTGGCGGCCTGGTGCCGAGTGGCTTGTTCGACAACGCCGAGATCGAACGCTTCCTGCGCGATGCCTTCACTCGTCACGGTCGCAGCAACGACTTTCGCGAGCTGCGTCGCCGCTTGTTCGTGGTCGCGGTGGATCTCGACAACGGCGAAGCGGTGCGCTTCGGCGGCCCGGGATGGGACGACGTGCCGATCTCGCTCGCCGTGCAGGCCAGTTCGGCCTTGCCCGGCTTATACCCGCCGGTGGATATCCGTGGCCGCCATTTCGTCGATGGCGCGCTGCGGCGCACCATGCACGCCTCGGTGGCACTTGATCAGGATATTGACCTGCTGCTCGGACTCAACCCGCTGGTGCCGTTCGATGCCAGCCGGGCCAGCGCGGCCGGCGAACCGCGCCCGGAAAGCCTCATCAGTGGCGGCTTGCCGATGGTGCTGTCGCAGACCTTCCGCACCTTGCTGCAATCGCGTATGCAGATCGGCATGGCGAAGTACGCGCAGCAGTACGAGCACGCCGACCAGCTCGTGTTCGAGCCCAATCCCGACGACGCCGAGATGTTCTTCACCAACGTATTCAGCTATTCGTCGCGACAACAGGTCGTCGAGCACGCCTACCGCGCGACCCTGGCCGACTTGCGCGCCCGTCGCGACCAGTTGGGACCGGTGCTGGCGCATCACGGACTGCGCTTGCGCGACGAGGTGCTGGACGACGACGCCACGCGCACCTTGGTCAGCGGCCTGGGGCCGCGCGGCAAGCGCCACGCCAACACCACCGCCCGCCTCAAACGCGCACTCGACGATGTCGACGCCCTGATAACCACGCGCCGCAAACGCGCCGCACCACGCGCCAAGCCCTGATCTGCTGCACGCTAGTGTGAATATTCTAGCGGCGAAGCCTAGATTGGTCGCACAGCGGATGTCTCGCATCCGAATAAAAAACTCACCGGGAGAGAACAGCAATGGCCAAACTAAAATCCGCTTCAAAAGGCAAACCTGCGGCCATGTCCGCCGATGGCCTGCAAAAGTCGATCATGGATTCCGCGCAGCAGATCTGGCAGGCCGGCATGGGCGCCTTCGGTCGCGCGCAGGAAGAAGGCAGCAAGTTGTTCGAATCCCTCGTGAAGGAAGGCTCCACCTTGGAACAGAAGACGCGCAAGCTCGCGACCGGCAAGGTAGATGCAGTGCGCGATGCGGTCGAAAACCGCGTCGGCGCGGTGAAGGAACGTGCGGCTGATACGTGGGACCGGCTCGAGAAGGTGTTCGAGGACCGCGTGCAGCGCGCCCTCACACGTCTCGGCGTGCCGGGTCGCGATGACTTGAAATCCCTGATCGCGCGCGTCGACACGCTGAATGCGGAGCTGCGCAAGATCGGCAGCGCCAAGGCCGCGCCGGCGAAGAAAGCCACCGCCAAGCCCGTCGCTGCCGCCAAGAAGGTCACCAAGCGCGTTGTCGCCAGCAGCAAGAAGACGACCAGCAAGAAAAAGATCAAGGATTTGACCGACTGAACCGGTCGCGATGATGTGCATGGATGCACGAATGCCGCGAGCGCAGGATGCGCAGGAGCGGCCGGCGAGATGCCGTCGCACGTTTGACGCCCGCCAGCCAATCAGAACGCCGTTAGCTCCCTCCCCTACGGCTTTCGGCTGGCGGGCTTCTTTATGCGGGTCCTTCCGCGAGAGACCGCACATCCATGTGCGGACTTTTTACGGCTGACGCCGTAGAGGCAAGAGAGTTCTTGAAGGCTTGGGGACGCAGCCAGGTAGCATTGCCGCATGACGTTGCTCGTCGTCATGCCTTCGCGTAGCGGTATCATCGCGGCTTCGGATTCCGACGTTTCGAGGATGGCATGGAGATTCTGGCTCATCCCGCGCTGCTGGGCGTCGCGGCCGCCTTGCTGATCGGCTTGGCGGCATCCTTCGCGCTCGGACTCTGGCGGCGAGGTCGTACTGAAGCCCAGGCTGGCATCCAAGCGCTGTGTGGGGTGAAGTGGGGCGACTACGCGCATTTAATAGAGGACTTGCTGCAGGAACGCGGCTTCACCCGCAGCGACGAGGAGCGCCGTCCCGGCGAAGGTGGCTTCGATCTGATGATGACGCGCGGCAGTTCGCGCTACCTGGTCGAATGCAAGAACGGCGCGGCGCACCGTGTGACCGAGCAATCGATTCGCGATCTGGCCAAGGTGGTCGAAATGCAGGGCGCAGAAGGCGCCGTCCTGGCAACTACCGGCCGGGTCGAGCCCGCTGCACTGCAATTTGCTGCAAATCGTCGCATCGAAGTGCTCTCGGGTCCGGATCTGTGGCGACAGGCGAAACCCTGGGTCGCGCACGATCTGCGCCACGAGGCCGAAGCCAAAGCCCGCGGCGGCTTCAGCAAGCGTTTGGTCTTGACTGGGCTGATCGCGCTAACCAGTGGTTTCCTGGTCGCCGGGCTGGTACCGCGTCCGAATGTGGACGCGGCTCGCGACGTCGCGACGGTCCTTACCCCGGCGCCTCCGCCGGTCGCCATCCAGCCCTCCACCGCAGAACTCGTCGTCGAGCCGAGCGTTCCTGGAGTTACTGGTGTCCCGAGCGCTCCGAGTGTGCCAACGGCAATGCCGGACGCCAGCATGAGTGAAGAGCAACGCGCGGCGCGCCGCACCAGTGCGGTGCTCGAAGTGCGCGGCAATCCGGTGGTACAGAACGCGAACTGGTCGACCAAGTCGACCCTGGTGGTCTCACTGCACCAGCCCGGAGCCGAGATTCCGGACGCCTTGTTCGACGAATTTTGTCGCATCCTCGTGCAGTACGAAGAATTGCGCTATTCGCGCCTGCAGGTCGAGACGCCTGGGGTCGAACCCGGTGCCGCCCCGACAGTACGGTGGCGGCAGTGCAGGTAGTGTCGGCGCGTTCGCTCCAGCTTTGACCCGCACTATGCGCTCGGCCTAGAGCGCAGTTCGTCCGCAGCGCGACACGGACGCTACGCTCGATAGGCAGCCTCGCCTTACCGGGAACCGTGTCATGTGCTGCCTTGAGAGCCGCAGCTTGATCGTAGGCCGACGCGAGAAGCCATCCATGGCGAATCTGCCCTTCGCCCGCTTCTCGGGACGCCTTCGCTTCGCTCGGTCGCCATCCATGGCTCACCAGAAAAATCCGCACGAACTGCCTGAGGGCAGTTCGAAAGCGCAACTATTCTACCAATGAACCCCGCGCATCAAGGCCGCAAACGCGATCTGCTCATTCGTCGCATCGCTTTCACCGCGGCCCTTCATGCCCTTTGCCGCGGACGAGTCCGGGAATAGTTCGAAGGCGGTGTTCATGACCACTTCGTAGGCCTTCGGCACCAATGCGTTCAATAGCGCCGAGAAGATGCCCAGACGCGTTGCGATGCGGCTTGGACGTTCGACGATGGCCTGCACGATCAG
>JBKJTK010000017.1:0-3994 GCA_046590875.1 Chiayiivirga sp. | reverse complement strand
TCTCGCCCCGGCTGCGGATTCGGGAAGGTTTCCAGCGTCTTGCTGGGTTGGGTTGATGACATGACCGACTTCCTCGAGTCTGTGAATCAATAGTTTAGAAGGCGCGGCAGGGTAGCGGCAGCGCTCCCCCACAGCAAGCGGTTTGCCCCCTATTCCCGCGTCGCGTTTCACTGCGCGGCCGCTCAGGCGATTTCGTTAGGCGATCCCCGATCCATGCGACTGACCACAATCAAGCTCTCCGGCTTCAAATCCTTCGTCGATTCGACGACGCTGCACTTGCCCAGCAACATGACGGCCGTCGTCGGTCCGAATGGCTGCGGCAAGTCCAACATCATCGATGCCGTCCGCTGGGTGATGGGGGAGAGTTCCGCCAGCCGGCTGCGCGGCGACAACATCTCCGACGTGATCTTCTCTGGTTCCTCGTCGCGCAAGCCGGTCGGCACCGCCACGGTCGAGCTGATCTTCGACAACACCGATCAGGCGCTGACCGGCGAGTTTGCGACCTACAACGAGATTTCCGTCAAGCGCAGCGTGAGTCGCGACAATCAGTCGAACTACTACCTCAACGGCGCGCGTTGCCGTCGTCGCGACATCACCGATCTGTTCCTCGGCACCGGTCTCGGCCCGCGCAGCTACTCGATCATCGAGCAGGGCATGATCTCGCAGATCATCGAGGCCAAGCCGGAAGAACTGCGCACCTACCTGGAAGAAGCCGCCGGCATTTCCAAGTACAAGGAGCGGCGCAAGGAAACCGAAACCCGGATCAAGCACACGCGCGAGAACCTCGATCGTCTGAACGATGTGCGCGAAGAAATCACCAAGCAGCTCGATCATCTGAAGCGCCAGGCGCGGCAGGCCGAGCAGTACCAGACATTGAAGGCCGAACAGCGCGACAAAGACGCTCAGCTGAAGGCACTGGATTATCGCCGTCTGGACATAGAACTGGGTGCCTTGCGCGACGCCCTGGTCCAGGACGAAACGAAGCTTGAAGCGCTGATCGCCGAGCAACGCCAAGCCGAGGCCCAGATCGAGCTTTGCCGCAGCCAGCATGGCGAGGCCAGCGAACACCTGACCCAGGTGCAGGCCGGCAGTTACCGTGTTGGCGCCGAGATCGCGCGCGTGGAACAGCAAATCCAGCATCAGCGCGAACTAGGCGCGCGACTCGAACGCGCGCGAATTGAAGCCGATAGCGCCTTCGCCGAACTCGGTGCGCATATCGCTGGCGACGAAGGCCAGTTGGAGAGCCTGAACGCGGCGATTGCGCAGGAGCAGCCGCGTCTGGATGCGTTGCTCAGCGATGACACCCAACGTCAGGACGCGCTGCGCGCCGCGGAAACCGCACTCGCCGACTGGCAGCAGCGCTGGGATGCCTATGCCAAGGCGCAAGCTGAAGCCACGCGCGCGGCCGAAGTCGAACGCACCAAGATCGAATATCTCGAACGTCAGGCGCTTGATGCGAATCGTCGCCGCGAAACCCTCGGTGGTGAACGTGGCGCGCTCGACGTGGCGACACTGGGCGACGCGCTGTCGCGGCTTACGGTCGATCATGATCAACAGCGTACTGGCCTCGACAGCCTCGGCGACCAGCTCGAAGCGCGCAAGAAAGCGGTTGGCGCGGTGCAGGAACAGCAGCGCCAGTTGCAATCCGATCTGGCGGAGACGCGCAAGCAAGGCCAGGCCGCGCGAGGTCGTCTGGCATCGCTGGAGGCCTTGCAACATGCGGCGCTCGGACAAGAGAAAGGCGCGGCGAGGGAATGGTTGACGCTGCACGGACTGGATCGTGCCGTTCGTCTGGGCGAAGCGCTGGAAGTGGACGCCGGCTGGGAAACCGCGGTGGAAACGGTGCTCGGCTCCTGGCTCGAAGCGGCAACCGTCGATGCGCCCGAAGCGTTGCTCGATGCCGTCGCCGGTTTCACCCAAGGCCGCCTCGCCTTGCTGTCGAGCGCCGCCGGTGCGATCGATGCGCCGGCCGATTCGCTCGCGGCGCGCGTGCGCGGTCCGCGCGCGGCGCTGAACCTGCTGACGAAAATCCGCGTGTCAGACGACCTCGGCGACGCGCGCAGAAAGCTAGTTAGCCTCGCCTACGATGAAGCCGTCATCACGCGCGGTGGCGAATGGCTGGGTCCGGGATGGGTGCGCGTGCTGCGTTCCGGCGAAGCGCAGCGAGGGACGCTGGCGCGAGAACGCGAAATTCATGTACTGCGCGAGGAAATCGAAAAACTCGCGCGACGCGAAACGGAAATCAACGAACAGATCGCTGGCCTGCGCGATCGTTTGCTCGAATCCGAACAACTGCGCGAGGACGCACAGCGCTCGCTCTATCTCGCACATCGCGGCGTGGCGGAATTGGCCGGTCAGCTGCAAAGCCATCAAGGGCGATTGGAGTCGGCGCAGGGTCGATTGACGAGGATCGACGCCGAGTTGGCGCAGCTCGGCCAGACTTTGGACGAATCTCAGCAGCGCGTGCGCGAGTCGCGCGCCACGCTGGAGCAGGCGGTGTCGCGCATGGGCGAGCTCGAAACCGAGCGCCGGGCGCTCGATGCGCAACGCCGAAGCCTGAGCGAACAGCGCGACGCCGCGCGCATCGCGGCGCGTGAGGCACGCGACGGTGCGCACCAGCTCGCGCTGACGCTGGAATCCAAGCGCACTCAGATCGCATCGCTCACCCAATCCTTGACGCGCATGAGCGCACAGCGCAGCCAGTTGGACCTGCGCAAGAGCGAAATCGCGGCCCAGCTTGCCGACGGAGATGCCCCGATCCGCACCCTGGACAGCGAGCGCCAGGCCTATCTCGACCAGCGCGTCCTGGTGGAGAAGGATCTAGCCGCGGCCAGATCGAGCGTCGAAGGCATCGATGCCGAGCTACGCAAGTACGAGCAGCAACGACAGAGGTCCGATCAGCAATCGCTTTCGCTGCGCGAGGTATTGGGCGGACGTCGCTTGCAGGAACAGGCGCTGGCGCTGCGTGCGCAATCCCTGTCTGAGGCCGTGACAACGGCCGGACTGGTGCTGTTGGATGTGATCGCTGCGTTGCCGCCGCAGGCCGACGTCGAGAGCTGGCAGAAGTCGCTGGCTGATCTGGAACACAAGATACGCCGCCTGGAGCCGGTGAACCTCGCTGCGATCCAGGAATACGGCGAACAGTCGCAGCGCAAGGACTACCTCGACGCGCAAAACGCCGACCTGACTTCGGCGTTGGAAACATTGGAAAGCGCGATCAAGAAGATCGATCGCGAAACCCGCGGTCGATTCAAGGATACGTTCGACCGCGTCAACACCGGGGTGCAGGAGTTGTATCCGCGGTTGTTTGGTGGTGGGCACGCGTACCTCGAACTCACCGGCGAAGACCTGCTCGACACCGGCGTCACGATCATGGCGCGGCCACCGGGCAAACGAGTGTCCAATATCTCGCTGCTATCCGGCGGCGAGAAGGCGTTGACCGCGGTCGCGTTGGTGTTTGCGATCTTCCGGCTGAATCCCGCGCCGTTCTGCTTGCTTGACGAGGTCGACGCGCCGCTGGACGAAGCCAACGTCGGCCGCTTCTGCGCGCTGGTGACCGAGATGAGCGAGAAAGTGCAGTTCCTGTTCGTGACCCACAACAAGGCCACGATGGAAGCCGCGCACCAACTCGCCGGCGTAACGATGCGTGAACCGGGTGTGTCTCGACTGGTGTCCGTTGATCTGGCGGAAGCCACGCGCCTCGCCGGCGCGGCATGAATGCCGGTTCAGCGACCCTGAGGTATCAAAGGGCCCTCCAAGACACTGCTAATCACTGGCCACTGCTGGGATAATCGTTTGCATGAACTGGAACCCCGAAATCGGAATCCCGCTCGCCGTTGCCGGCGTCCTTTTGCTGCTGGCGATTGCGTTCTTCGGTCGTCCGCGCAAGCCCGATCAGGGCCGTCGCCACCTTTGCGCGAAAACAGGCGACGGCCCTGATCGGGCTTGCGCGGACGACCGAAGAACGCAATCGCCAGCAGCAAAAGGACGCCGG
>JBKJTK010000197.1:0-4620 GCA_046590875.1 Chiayiivirga sp. | reverse complement strand
ACCTTAAGCCTCGTCATCCCCGCGACTGTGAGCGCAGCGAGCGAACGGCGTAGCCGGCCCGAAGGGCGAGCGCGCAGCGCGAGTAAGGCGGGGATCCAGTGACTTGAGCTCTACCTGCTGGAGTGCCTCACGGCACTGGGTTCCCGCTTTCGCGGGAAAGACGATCTGGGAGGATTGGTCTTAAGGTAGTGCCATTGCAACCTGACAATGTTTTTCCGCGCGTTTTAATTTCATTCCGGCCATCGAGCACGCACGCCTCACTTCATATTGCCGCGACGGCCGGACCGGGCGTTTTGTGGTAGTGACCTGCCTCACCCAGACCTGAAACTCGTACAGTCGACTCATCGCCCGGCATACTCAGCGCTCGACCCCATTGAAAGGTGTACGGACCATGCTGAGCAGAACCCTCCGTTTGCTGGGCACGAGCCTGGCCTGTGCGTTGGTCAGCGTGGCCACAGCGCAAACAGCCTCGCCGACGATACCGCCCGGCATTCGGATAGCGCTTAGCAACGCGATCGATGCGGACCATGATCAAGCACTCAGCCGACTCCGCGAGTGGATCGCGCTGCCGTCGATCAACGCCGAGGAACTCAACCGCCAGGAAGGCGCCGAGCTCATGCAGAGAATGCTGCTCGACGCAGGTTTCGACACGGCGCGGATCATTCCAACGGATGGTGCCCCCGGGGTCTTTGCTCGCCTCGATGCAGGCGCGCCGACGACCCTCGCCGTCTACTTCATGTACGACGTCAAGCAGTTCATCGCGGAGGAATGGAGCAAGCCGCCGCTCGAGGGGCAACTTGTCGAGCGCGACGACGGCAAGACTGTGTTGATTGGACGTGGCGCGATCAACCAGAAGGGTCCGGAGTCGACCTTCCTTACAGCGATTCGGGCATTCAAGGCGACGGGGACGCCTCTGCCGGTCAACCTAGTGCTCGTCGCGGAAGGCGAAGAAGAAACGGGGTCCGAAAATTTCGGCCAGATCACCGGTGATGCGGAGGTCGCCAAAGCCCTATCCGACTCGGTGGGTGTCATTTTGCCGGTTGCCTGGCAAGGCGACGACGGTAGCGTCGAGATCTTCCTGGGCGCCAAAGGCGTGGCTGAATTGCAACTGGTGGCCGATGGTGCTCGCTCAGGTCGTGGCCCGGCCATGGAAATTCATTCGATGAACGCCGCGCGCGTTGAGAACCCGGCATGGCGCCTGATCAAGGCGCTGGATACCCTTGTCGCAGATGATGGCTACACGCCGACGATTGATGGCTGGCTGGATGAGGTCCGGCCACTTTCAGCCGAGCAGCTCGCGCTGATCGATGCGGGAATCCGCCCTGGCGCCGAGGAAGCGATCAAAAAGAATTTGAAAGTCCGGGATTGGATTGCGGGCGAAGATTTCCGCACGAGCCTGGTACGGCTAGCATCTCAGCCGACGGTCAATATCCAGGGTCTGGTCAGCGGTTACACCGGAGCGGGTGGAAAAACCTCCATGCCATCCCGCGCTGAGGCGAAGATCGATTTCCGGCTGGTCCCTGATATGCGCGCGGACGAGACGGTGGCCAAGCTGCGCGCTCACCTCGATAAGCGAGGCTTCAACGATATCGAGATCATACCTGGAGGCGTTTATGGCCCCACCGAGACGCCGCGCGAGGCGCCCATCGTCAGCGCGCTGGTCACCGCGCTGGCTGGCGCCGACCTGCCTCATACGCTCAATCCGCGTCTAGCTGGGTCTTGGCCTGGGTATCGGTTTACCGACCCGCCGGTGTCGCTGCCTGCGGTGTTCGTCGGCATCGGTCAAGGTGGCCAGATGCATGCGCCCGATGAGTGGTATCTGATCGATGCCAAGGATCCCAAGCTTGCAGGTCTCGATCGGCAGGCCCTCTTTTACGCCGAGTTCCTGTACGCCCTCGCCAACACCAAATCCTGAGTGCCCCATCGTGTCCGTCATCATCGCCGACCGCCGACGGGCGAGCATCGCGTTGTCACACGGAGTATCGAGTGGCTGAGGGATATCGATATCCATTACAGTACGTGGGGGTATGTACTCAACTGGGGGAAGGGATCAATGCTTAGGAACATTTTGTACATGGCGATCGCGATCGCCGCGCTGGGTGTTTGTGCCGACGTCGCGGCGAAGGAGCCGAAGACCGGTCACAAGTTCAAGGGCAGCATCGGCGTCCAGAACCGCACCAACGACAATATCGGCATCGCGCCAGGCTCGGGCGAGGGTTTCGACTTCGCCGACATCACGGAGTTCGGCTCCGATGACGACGGGGACGGAATCGACGACGAAGAAGAAGACGAGGACGACGACGACTTCGACGATCCGTTCGACGACCTCGTCGACGCCGAGCTCGACGATGAAGACATCGAGGAGGACGACGCGGTCGACGAGGACGGCGACGGCATCGACGACCTGATCGATCCGAACGCCGACATCGAGATCGACAAGGAGCGTCGGTTCACGATCAAGGCCGGACTCGGCCACAAGTACGCGTTCGCGAACGGGACGACGGCCTGGACCAATGGGCTCAAGATCGCGAGCGACACCCACGCCGATCGCTCGGATCTCGACAAGTTCAACTTCGCGGTGACGACCGGTTTCGAGTTCTCACCCAAGGGCAGCAAGCACAAGTGGAAGCCGTCGCTGTCGTACGTGACGCTGGAGAAGGACGACTCGAAATTCGTCAGCACGCTCGTCGCGTCGTTGGCCTACGAGTACGAGCTCAGCAAGCGCGTCAGCCTCAGCGCGACGTACAACTACCAGGACAAGGACATCACCAAGGACACGTCGCCGGACGCGCGCATCGACACGCTGGCACTGGGCGCCGATTTCAAGATCACCGACGACGATATCCTGAAGGTCGAGTACGCACCGAAGTTCGAGGATTCGACCCAAGTGACGCGCAACACCGACGCATGGGGCTACGAGATCGCTTACACGCGGAAGCTGCCGTGGGAGATGACGGCGGGCCTCGGCTATAAATTCGACAGCGTCGACCACAAGAACCTGACCCCGCGGCGCGAGGACGACAGCGACACATGGGGCGTCGAGTTGACGAGAGCGTTCGGCAAGAAGCTGACGTTCGGCATCGGTTATGAGACGAAGGACCGGAGCTCGAACATCCCGAACAAGGATGCGCAGAACGACAGCTTCTACCTGGAAGGCGAATACAAGTTCTAGGGAAAAGCGCTGCGGACGAATTGCCGTTGCGCGCAGGAGGGGGGCTGACCCTTACCCCTGAGTAACGAATCCCTTGCGTGGTTTACCCCACGCAAGGAGAAGTTGGCGGCATTATCAGGTCGATGGGGGAGGGGGCGTTGCCCTGCGCGCCTCAGCCGCGCTGTGAACTACGCCTCATCCGTACGCTGCAGGTCCGCCGCATCGAAGTCGTAATCCAGCAGTTCCCCCGGCGTGCAGCCGAGCGCGGCGCATAGCCGCGCCAGCGTGCCGAAACGAATGCCCTTGACCTTGCCGCCGCGGAACAGCGAGATCTGAGTTTCGCTCAGGCCGATGGCCGCGGCGAGTTCGCGCGCCTTCATGCCGCGGCGGGCGAGCATCTCGTCCAGTGTGATCCGGATGGGCATCAGAGGATCTCGTCGAGTTCGGCCTGGACCAGGCGCGCCTCGTCGACCACCCGCGCGAGCAGGATCAGCGCCGCGCCAACGACGCCGAGGACGATCGCCGACACGTCGAACCAGGCGAAGCTGCCGCGCACCTCGACCAGCAGGCGCGTGAGGTTCGTCACCGCGAACACCTTGAGCAGCGATCCGGCCAGCACGCCGGCGCCGACGTGGCGCAGCGCGCGCGCCACGGTGGGATGGAAAATTCGTCCATCGCCGAGGTCGCCGAGCGCGCGCTGCACCGACCACAGCGCCCACAGGTAGGCGATAGAGGGTAGCGCCTGCACGCCGAACAGCGCCAACCGGGGAAGGAACGCGTCCGGCAACTTGGCGCCAGCCGGGAACCACGGCAGGCCGGACACGCCAGTGAGAACCACCAAGGTGAGGCCGAAGAACACGACCAGGGTCGCGCGGCGCAGGGCGCGGCACTGGCGGCGGAAGGGTTCGGTCATCGCAGGCTCCGGCTCGGATTGGATTAACTTTAAGCTTGACTTAAAGTTTTGGTAAGTTAGTTTAAGCACCACTTAAACTATTTGGAAAGCCCCCATGTCCCACCACGCCGTCGAAACCCGCGGACTCACCCGCCGGTTCGGCACCCGCACCGCCGTCGACGGCGTCTCGATGACGGTGCCCGCGCGCAGCATTTACGGGTTCCTGGGCCGCAACGGCGCCGGCAAGACCACCACGATCCGACTGCTGCTGGGCCTGCTGCATCCGCATGCCGGCAGCGTCCGCATCGATGGCATCGACCCCGCCACCGACCGACCCGGGGCCGCGCGTCGCGTGGGCGCACTGCTGGAGGCGCACGGCTTCTACGCCAACCTGAGCGGGCGCGAAAATCTCGACCTGGCGCGACGTCTGCTTGGCCTGCCATCGACCGCGGTCGATCGCGTCCTCGAGGCCGTCGACCTCGCCGCGCACGCACCGCGGCGCGTGTCCGACTACTCGCAGGGCATGCGCCAGCGCCTGGGGCTGGCGCGCGCCATGCTGGGCGCGCCGCCTGTGCTG
>JBKJTK010000273.1:0-15311 GCA_046590875.1 Chiayiivirga sp. | reverse complement strand
AGCAATCCTTCCGCGAGTTGCTGCTTGTGTTCATCGCGGCTTTGCTGATAGTGGCGACGCTGCTGCTGTTTCTCTACGAGCGCATCTCGGTGGTCCTGGCCATCCTCAGCACCATGCTGCTGACGCTGCCAGGGGTCTTCGTCGGGCTATTGATCACCGGGACCGAACTGGATCTGTCCTCGATGATGGGGCTGACAATGGTGGTAGGGATCGTCACTGAAGTAGCGATTTTCTATTTCGCCGAGATCGATACGTCCCGGGACATTGCCATCCCTGACCTGCTCGCGGCGGGGCAGATGCGACTGCGGCCGATCCTCATGACCTCTTCGATCGCGATCCTGGCCTTGATGCCGCTCGCGCTCGGGATCGGTGCAGGCTCGGAAATGCAGCGCCCGCTCGCAATCACCATCATTTCCGGATTGATTGTCGCTATCCCGCTGGTGTTGCTGGTGATGCCAACCTTGTTCCTGCTGTTCGAGCGTCTTCTACAGGCGCGTAGCAAGAAGTCTGCAGGGCAGCAGTCATCAAGCCCGTGAACCTGGAAGATGGACGATGACGAAACTCTCTACTGCCCCTCTGTCATCGATCTTCCATCCCAACTGCTCGGCCAGCCGGCTGATCCGGGTCATGCCGGGATGCTGGCGAGCATATTCTTTGCTGCGGTCTGCATCAGGGTGTTTTGGCAGATGTCCGCTCCCCGGGCCCGCAGGCTCGAGTTATGAGCCTGATGATTTTCGGGCCAATCTGACCCGCTATTTTCATGGAGAACTGACCCACTTCCGAGCTGCGGATATCCCTTGCCTTAGGCCATGGATGCTCGCTTTCGGCGGGTCAATTGCGGATGAAATTTGTCCCGGTAAGTGGGTCAGTTCTTGGCGGACATCAACACCCGGTTTTACCGGTTTTTACTTCATCTCGTCGAACACGTACTCGTGCTGGCCATCGCGCACGACCAGTTTGCGCACACCGTCCTTGTCAGCGCGCACGAACGGGAAGCCTGCTGCCTCCGGGTCGACGGTGACAAATGCGAGGCTGCCGTCGGGTTGGTTCTGCGTGGCGACGACGGAGCTGAAGGTGCCGACGTCGAACAAGGCCTTGCCGTCCTTGCGCGTGACCACCAGTTCCCCCAGCACGGGGTTGCGGTAGCGCGGCGCCAATCCGGCGATCGCCTTCGCATCGGCCGGCCACTGCAGTAGCTTGCGCTGCGCGTCGAAGGCCGCGCGGTTGGCCTTGTCATTGGCAACCGCGGTGGCCTGGGCCTGTGCTTCGCCATCGAACATGAGCTCCATCAAATAGCGCTTGAGCGGCCCGCGCAGCATCACACCCTCGTCCGCATTGGTCAGAATCACGGCGCCCACCTTCTGCGCCGGCCACCACATCATGTTGGAGTGGAAGCCGCCCATGTCGCCGCCGTGGTCGACCACGGTCACGCCGTCGCTCTTGTCCACCATCAACGCCATTGCATAGTCGCGGTCCACGCCGAGCGCGATCTGCGGCTCGCGCCGCTGCATCAGCGCGGCCTCGCTGATGTAGCGTTTGCCTTCCGGCAGCACGCCAGCGTCGATCTCCATCTGCACGTACTTGAGCAGGTCGTTCACCGTGCTCCATGCGGCGCCGGCGGGACGCGAGGACACGACGGAGTCGTTCAGACCCATGCCCATCACCTGGACCTTGTGGTCGATGTCATGTCCATGCGGCGCCGCGTAGTTGCCGGTCTGCGCCTTGGCGTAGTCGAAGGTGGTGTTGCGCATGCCCAGCGGATCGAATACCAGTGCCTGCATCGCCTTGTCGTAGCCCGCACCCAGTTCGCTGCCGGGGTAGGCGACCTGCCCGCCGATGTAGCCCGCCGCTGCGGCCATCGGATTGGAGTACTGGAAAAGCTCGCCGAAGCCGCTGGTCGGCTGCATGGTGCCCAAGGTCGTCATGACCAATGCAGGCGTCTGCTTTTCGCCTTCGAACAACCACTCGAAATCCTGCCGCGGCACTCCGGTGCAGGCGCAGATCAGGTGCTTGACCAGCACCTTGTCGGTGGTGGCGGCGTCGCCCAGCTTGAAGGTCGGATAGACATCCTCTGCACGCGCGTTCCAGTCGAGCTTGCCAGCATCGACAAGCTTGGCCAGCATCAGCGTGGTCAACGCCTTGGTGTTGGAGGCGATCATGAATCGGGTATCGCCGTCGACCTCGGCCGGCTTGCCGAGTTGGCGCACGCCGAACCCCTGCGCCATTACCACCTTGCCATCTTGCACGATGCCGATGGCGACGCCCGGCACTTCGTAGGCCTTGCGCATCTTTTCCACGAAACCGGCAACTTGTTTCAAGCGCGCGGCATCCAGCTTGTGCGCGGTGCGGCCCGCGAAGTTTTCACGCGTATAGCCGGCGGGTTGCAGGCGCTGGCCGATCTTGCCGAACTGCGAGCTGCGCTTCTCCGCAATGGCCTGGTCCACGTCCACCAACATCACCGTCCACGCAGTGCCCTTGCGCAAAGCTCTGGCGCCGACGGCGCGCTTGGCGTTGGCCGCTACGTCATAGTCATAAAAGCGCCGTGCCTCCCAGCCGTCGCGCGGCGCGGCGTCCGTTGCCACCAGGAGCTTTGGCGACATGCCCAGGAGCTTCCATGCCTCGGCCACTGCCGCGTCCGGGTTGTCCGCGACCGCATCCACAATCGCGATGCGGGAGCCATCGGCTTCCGGCGGCATCAGCAGCACCGCATTGCCTTGCACCCGCCGGGTGAATCCGGCGGGCATCAGGAAAGTGGTGCCACGCTTCGTGGCCGATGGCTGGTCGGCCCCGGCCGGCGCGGCGGATGCCTGCTCGGCGACCGCAGCAGTCCCCGCGCTTGCAGACTGCATCGGCGCAGCTACGAGCATGGACAGTGCGAACGCGAGGGTGCAAGGCTTCAAGGCGGATGACATGGAACACTCCTGTGGGGGTATTTCGATGGACGCACCCGGCACACGCATACCGGACGGGAATAACTCATGCGAACGAACGCAACTTGCCGAATTTAGCCTAAGAAGCCGGGTCAGCGTGGACTTTTCCTTCCGATGCGCGAGGTATTTACCGCACGCTCGTTGTCGAGCGGCGAGAATGGCTCAGCTTCGGAAAGTTCCGAGCGGCATCGATTGACCAAGGCCTGACGTGACCCAAGAGTCCGAATGAACAGACTTGCGGCGAATCCGACGGATCAATCGTCGGCGCGCAATGCGGGTCGATCTTCATCGCGCAGCAACCGCGGCACGCATGCGTGCCGTCAGCGCAGGGTCGCGCGCAACAACTGCGAGGACACGTTGCGATCGTCGGCGTCGCTGACGAGCCACACGGTGTCGCCTTCCACCGCGACCCCTTCCACTTTCGACGACGTATCAAGACGTCGATGCCAGCGCAGCGAGCCGTCCGGCGCCAGGCGTACCAAGGCTGAGCCCAGGCAAAGGCCGTCCTGATAGGAATCGCAGGTGTCTTCGAGCACGACGCAGGCGAGCAGATCGCCATCGTCGACGCGGGTGAGGTCGGTACAGGACCAAGGCACCTTGTCGTGCATTCCGAGGTCCAGGTGCACGATGCGCGGGGCGCGCGTCAGCACAAACCGCTGCGACGCCAACGCGCGCTGCAGGTCCTGTATCGCGATGAATACCAGCGCGTTGCCTGGGTCGCTGCGATTGCCGCGTTGCAACAGCACGAATTCGTCCCCGACCAGCGCACCACCTTCGAGGTTGAGCTGGACAAACGTCTCGCGCAGGGAAGCGCAAAGCGCCGAAGTGTCGATCACGGCGATGCGCTCGTGGCGATCGAGCAGGACCGCGCGTTCGCGCGTAGGGCGCGAACCCGAGCCCATCGCGAGCAAGCCATGGCCAGGCAGATCGACGAGGATCTCGAAGTCCGGTTTTTGCGCTTTACGCACGGAGTGCTCGGCCGGCAGTTCGCCGTGCAGCAACGCGATGCGGCGTGTGGCACCGTTCGGGGCGAACACAAACAGCGCGTTCTCGTCGTCAGCGACGACATGGAAGGAGCCGTCGCGCAGCACCAGCCCACTGGCGGCGGAGACGTCCAGTGTGCGCTCGACGCGCGTCGCGATCATGCGCCGCTGCGTTCTGGCAGACCCATTGGAGGCGAATTCGCGGGCCAGATAAGCAAGCGGCCCGCCGCTGCGCAGACGGGCACGCTGGGCATCGAGGGGTTGGTGCAGCGAGGTCTCATGCTCAACGCCAGGCAGCTAGTTCAATGGGTGACCAAAACGATACCCCATCCAGTCTCCAGGCTCGTGTTGTGCAGACGGGGCGCCTCGCGGACAAACCGGCCGTCGCCCGTTGAGATGGCGCTGCGCAGGTCCTTGTCGACGCCCAATTCCGACGGCTGCGGAAGCGCCTACGCCACGTTGCCTTCGCAGGTTCACCGTACTTGGCACGGCCGGAGGCGGACTGTTCATGGCTGACGCCGTTACGGCCAGAGACTCCGCGTACCTTGGCTGCACGATCAGCGCGGCAAATGCCCGCCGAGCGTCCGCCGCGCTGACGGCGTAGGTGCGTGTTGCTCATCGGCGCATCTTTGCGCCGCGAACGCATTTGCCGCGCGCTCAGCCGCGCGGCGGGAGACTGCAATGAAACGACTAGCATCCCCGGGTGCCTGGCTGCTTGCGCTGTGCGCGCCTGCAGTTTTCGCCCACGAAGAGGGAATCGCGTTGGCGCTTGACCAGATCAACGTCGTCGGCCGGCGTGCCAACCTGGTGGGCGAAGCGATATCCGCATCGGAAGGCAGCGTTGGGCAGGAAGAGATCGAGAGCCGCCCGCTGCAGCGCAGTGGTGATCTGCTCGAGTTTGTACCAGGCCTTGTGGCCACGCAACATTCGGGCAGCGGCAAGGCCAACCAGTATTTCCTGCGCGGCTTCAATCTCGATCACGGCACCGACTTCACCACCTCGGTGGACGCCATGCCGGTGAACATGCGCACCCATGGGCACGGGCAGGGCTGGACCGATCTCAACTTCCTCATCCCCGAAACGGTCGAGGAATTGAGCTATCGCAAAGGCCCTTACTTCGCCGACGGGTGCGGCGCGCTTCCATCTCGCCGATCGTCTCGAACACGGACAAGTGCAGCTGACGCTGGGCGAGTTCGGTTACGGCCGCAGCGTGCTGGTCGATTCGGTGGACGAGGGCGCCGGGGCATTGCTGTACGCAGCCGAGGCGCAGGTCTTCGACGGCCCGTGGACCGATATCGACGAGGACGTGAAAAAGGCGAACGCGATGCTGCGATACAGCCAGGATCTCGGCAACGGCCGTGCGCACGTGATGATGATGGGTTACGACAACACGTGGCAATCGGCCGACCAGATTCCGCAGCGCGCGGTGGATGCAGGGCTGATCTCGCCTTTTGGATCGATCGACACCACGGTCGGCGGCGAGTCGTCGCGCTACAGCCTCTCAGGCGGATGGAGCGGCGACGCGTTCGGCGGGCAGACGGACGTGCAGGCGTACGCGGTGTCGTCGGATCTCGACCTGTTCTCAAACTTCACCTATCTGCTGGACGATCCCGACAACGGCGACCAGTTCGAACAGGTCGACGAACGCAGCATCATCGGCTTCGAAGCGTCGCAGCATTGGGAGCGCGGGCGCCGTCGCTGGCGCATCGGGACCGATGGTCGCTTCGACGACATCGACGACGTGGGGCTGTACCGGACGCGTGCACGCGATCGCATTTCGACGGTGCGCCAGGATGCGGTCGAGGAGAACAGTGTCGGCGTGTTCGCCGCACACGAGTTACGCTTTAACGATCGGCTGCGTACTTACCTCGGGATTCGGCACGACCGTTTTGACTTCGACGTCGATGCGCTCTCACTGCCGGAAAACTCGGGCAGGGCTGACAGCTCCACGCCTTCGGCCAAGGCCAGCGTCGCCTGGCAGCCCGCCGATGCGCTCGAGCTGTACGCAAGCTTCGGCCAAGGCTTTCACTCCAACGACGCGCGCGGCACCACGATCCGGATAGATCCGGTGACCGGTGAGCCCGCGGTGCCGGTGGATCTGCTGGTCGATTCGGAAGGCGGAGAACTCGGCGCTCGCGTGTTCCTGAGCGACTGCTGGCACGCCACCGTGTCGGCGTGGCGCTTGACGCTCGATTCCGAATTGCTGTTCGTGGGTGATGCGGGCAACACCGAAGCCAGCCGGCCGAGCGAGCGCGAAGGCGTGGAACTGGGGGTGTACTGGTTCGGCGCGCATAACGTCACGGCAGATGTCGAAATTTCCTACACCGACGCGCGTTTCCGTGACGACGACCCGAGCGGCGCCGACATTCCTGGCGCTATTCCGCTGGTGGTGAGCGCGGGCATCAGCGCCCACTCGGATAGTGGCTGGCTGGCCAGCGCGCGGGTGCGCCACTTCTGGCCTTATCCGCTGATTGAGGACGGGTCGGTGGAATCCGACGGCAGCACGATGCTGAATCTGCGCGCGGGTAAGGAGTGGGGTCGCATCGGGATCTACCTCGACGTATTCAATGCCCTCGACCGCCGCGACCACGACATCGACTACTTCTACGCCTCACGCCTGGCGGGCGAACCACCGGGCGGTGTCGAAGACTTGCACTTCCATGTGTTCCAGCCGCGCAACGTAAGGATCAGCGCGCGCCTTCGCTTTTAAATGCGGGCTGACGTGGGCGGGCGGTCCAGACAGTCGGGATCGACCAGCGTCGCGTAAAAACCAGAGCGCAAGCTAGGTGAACATCACCCAGCCAGCCCGATGAGGAGAGCCTGCACACACCGCCAGGATTCACTTCATTGTTGCCGGCAAAAGTTTCCGCGGGAATTTTGCGGCCTTACGGACGGATGGCGCCTCCTGCCGCTACGGCATGCCCCTCCGCGTACCTTCGGCGCTTGATCATCCTGGCAATTTCAGCAGCCAATCGCGTGGCCTGAGGTACTTGCTCAGGCGTGCTTCGATCGAACCAATGGAAGCCGGACTCTACCCAAGCCTGCTTCCAATCATCCCCGGCCCCGCAGGCTCTTATTAGCCTGCGGCGCTTTTTTAAAACTCATGTCGTTCCTTTTCCCGTGCACCGTTCGCACGGTCTGGAACCTTTTAGGGTTTCGCCTGGCCGATAAGGGCGACAACGCCAAGAACTTCGCCGACAACGTGTCCAGAAGCGGCTTCAGCCGCGACCCGGGCGTACAGGTCGCGTCTGAAGCAGCTCTGCAGGGCGCCTACCCCTCGAAACCATTCGCGAACACCGCAACCACAGTCGCCCGAACCGCGATCGCGAACGTTCGCGCCACACTCGTGTCGACGCCGCCATTCGCGGCGCCACCGTTGTCCTGCACCGTCACCGTGAACTGACTTGTCCCCGCCGCACCTGCCGCGGGTTCGAACTGTAGCGTGCGGTCCACGAGTACCTGCGGCAGCGTCGCGAACAAGCTCGCGTTCGTGACGTTCGAGACCACGAAGCTCTGGATTGCTTGCTCACCCTCGGCCGGGCCCGGATCGAACGCCGAGACCCAGTTTGTTATCTGCACTGCGCCCGCGTCGTTGCGCACCGGCGCGGGATCGATCGCGGTGAAGCTGGGGGCATCGTTGATGCCGGCGAGCGTGATCGTCACCGTTTGCGGCGCGGAGGTGTCGACGCCCGGCGTGCCGCCAGAATCCTGCACGCGCAGCTCGAAGGTTGCGGTGCCGAACGCGTTCGGACCGGGCGTGTAGGTCAACGTGCCTTCGCTTGCGACCGCGGGTTGTGTCGAGAACAGCGCCGCATCGATTACGTTCGCGACCAGGTACGCGGCGAGGGTCTGTGCGCTTTCGTTTGCCGGACCCGGCGAGAAACTGCTCGCCACGTTGGGCACGCTCTGCGCGCCCGCGTCTTCGTTGACCGGCGGCGGGTTCGTGGCCGTGAAGGCGGGAGCGTCGTTCACCGGCGTGATCGGCGCTACGGTGCCAAGCAGGTTCGTGTCGTTCGAGAATCCGCCGCGCGAGCCTACACTCGCGGAAATATTGCGGCCCTCGCCGGCAGTGTAAGCGTCGGCGCCGTCCCACAACCGTAACGACAGCGTGGGTGAGTTGCCGAAGAAGTCCAGGCCCGGGACGAAGCGAAGCTGTGACGCGGAGAGCAGCACCAGCGCATTGGCAGTCGACAGCCCCGCGGGCACGACTTGCCAGGTCGCGCCCGCGTCGAGCGAGTATTGCCAGGCGCCGTCGCTGGGCGTGGGCGTAGATGTGAGACCGGCACCTGCGAGCGGATCGAGGTCGAGGTAAAACGGCAGCGCGGCGGTGTCGAGGCGCGTTCCGGATGGGTTTGGCGTGTCTTCGAGCACCGCGGGAAGTTGTGCGGGCCCGCCATTGGAAACCAGTGGCGCGGCGTTGCCGAACACGACGTAACTTGAGCCCGAGTTGCTGCCGTTCGGATCGGCCTCGCGGGCCCCGACGATGACGTCGCCTATGCCATCGCCGTTGAGGTCGCCCGCGGCCGCGACGGATTGGCCGCTGGAGTCTGACGGCGCGGTGCCGTCGAGCTGGAAACCCATGGCGCCGTTCAGGCCCCCGAGATTGATGGCCGAGTCGAAACCGCTGCTGCGGCCGAACACGACGTAGCTCGCGCCAGATGTGCTGCCGTTCGGATCGGCGCCATAAGCCCCAACGATGATGTCGGCGATGGCATCGCCGTTGACGTCGCCCGCGCCGGCGACGGAGATGCCGCTGAAGTCGCCCACCGCGCCCCCGTCGAGCCGAAACCCCGTGGCGCCGTCCAGACTCGAGAGGTTGATGGTCGAAGCGAAAGCCGTGCTGCGGCCGAACACGACGTAGCTCGCGCCCGATGAGCTGCCGTTCGGATCGGCGCCGCTAGCCCCGATGATGACGTCGGCGATGCCATCGCCGTTGACGTCGCCCGCGGCCGATACGGAGCGGCCGCTGAAGTCGCCCATCGCGACCCCGTCGAGCCGAAACCCCGTGGCGCCGTCCAGGCTCGAGAGATTGATGGTCGGAGCGAAAGCCGTGCTGCGGCCGAAGACGACGTAGCTCGCGCCCGATGAGCTGCCATTCGGATCGGCGTAAACAGCGCCGACGATGACGTCGGCGATGCCATCGCCGTTGACGTCACCCGCGGCCGCGACGGAGCGGCCGCTTCGGTCGTACGCTGCGACCCCGTCGAGCCGAAACCCCGTGGTGCCGTCCAGGCTCGAGAGATTGATGGTCGAAGCGAAAGCCGTGCTGCGGCCGAACACGACGTAGCTCGCGCCCGAGTCGCCGATGCCATTCGGAGCGGCGCCATCAGCCCCGATGATGACGTCGTCGATGCCATCGCCGTTGACGTCGCCCGCGGCCGATACGGAGCTGCCGCTGAAGTCGCCCATCGCGACTCCGGCGAGTCGAAACCCCGTGGCGCCGTCCAGGCTCGAGAGATTGATGGTCGGAGCGAAAGCCGTGCTGCGGCCGAACACGACGTAGCTCGCGCCCGAGTAGCTGCCGTTCGGATGGGCACCGCCAACCCCAACGATGATGTCGCCGATGCCATCGCCGTTGACGTCGCCCGCGGCCGCGACGGAGGGGCCGCTGTTGACCCCGTCGAGCCGGAACCCCGTGGTGCCGTCCAGGCTCGAGAGATTGATGGTCGAAGCGAAAGCCGTGCTGCGGCCAAATACGACGTAGCTCGCGCCCGAGTTGCCGATGCTGAAGGGATCGGCGCGGCGAGCCCCAACGATGACGTCGGCGATTCCATCGCCGTTGACGTCGCCGGCGGCCGCGACGGAGCGACCGCTGTAATCTTCAGTCGAGACGCCGTCGAGCCGTACCCCGTTCGCACCGTTGAGTCCCGACAGCGGATACACCGCAGCCGACTGGGCCGTCGCTGCGCTGAGCGCGCCCACCATCGCTAGCGCCATCATCACCGCGCGCGCGAGTTCGTGCCTTCGCGGATGAATCCCGGGTTTCCGCCTGGCGTGTTGCATGACGAACCCCTGTTCGGCGGTGCCTTCCTACTCCCGCATCTGGGGTAAGTCTCAAGGCTGGGCATCGGTGGAATTGCCGCTACCGTGCTCGGCTACACTCCGAGACAGCTTAACTGGTTGATCGTCCTAATGGTGGCAACCGCCGACACGAGCGTCCCCGCGAAACTCGAGATCAACGCGTCGCGCCTGTTCGTGTCGTGGCTCGCCGGGCAGCGGGCGTCGCTCGCTTTCACGACCTATCAGGCCGGAAAGCTGTTTTTCGTCGGGATCAACGCGCAGGGTGAACTTGCGGTTTTCAACCGAACGCTGGCGCGGGTAATGGGCCTCGCGGTGCACGATCAGTCGCTGTGGGTAGCGACGCTGTGGCAGCTGTGGCGCTTCGAGAACGCGCTGCGGCCGGGCGAAATCCATGGACGGCACGATCGCTATTACGTGCCCCAACTCGCCTACACGACCGGCGACATCGACGTACACGACGTCGCGGTCGACGCGGCGGGCGAACCGGTGTTCGTATCGACGCTGTTTTCATGCTTGGCGCGGCCAGATGCGCGCTACAACTTCCGGCCGATCTGGAAGCCGCCGTTCGTGACGAAGTACGCCGCTGAGGATCGCTGCCACCTCAACGGGCTCGCGATGGAGAACGGCGTGCCTGCGTACGTCACCTGCGTGGCTAAGAGCGACGCGAACGAAGGCTGGCGCGAACATCGCACCAACGGCGGGCTGCTGATCGATGTGCGCAGCAACGAGATCGTGTGCGCCGGACTGTCGATGCCGCATTCGCCGCGTGTCCACCAAGGCCGGGTTTACGTTTCAAACGCGGGCACCGGCGAGTTTGGTTACGTCGATTTGAACGCTGGGCGTTTCGAGCCGATCGCGTTCTGCCCCGGGTTCCTGCGCGGCGCGGCGTTCACTGGGGACTACGCCGTGGTCGGGATTTCGAAACTACGGCAGAACCGCACGTTCAGCGATCTCGCGCTGGACCGGCGGCTCGAGGGCAAAGGAGTGTCGGCGCGTTGCGCGGTGCAGGTGATCGACCTGAAGCGCGGCGACGTGGCGCACGAATTGCGGATTGAAGGGGTCGTCGAAGAGCTGTTCGACACCGCAGTGTTGCCGGGCGCGATGGACCCGGCCGCAGTCGGGTTCGCGTCCGACGAAATTCGCCGCACGGTTTCGCTGCCGCCGAATTGCGAATGAGCCGGGTATCGCGTGGCGGATCTCGTTGAAGCGCAGACGTTGATGCAGGCCGGGCGGCACGACGACGCGATCGCGTGCCTGAGGGTGTTGCTGCGCGAGCGGCCGGACGACGGCGTGCGCCCGGTGGTAGACAGGATGTACTCACCCGTCGCCGCGGCCTTCATTCGTTGATCGAGAGTCGCCGCTTGATCAGCGCGGCAACTCCAGCAGCCAATCGCGTGGCCTGAGGTAATCGCTCAGGCCTGCTTCGGGCGACCCGGGCTCCGGCGTGTAGCCGTATTCGAAGCGCACCCGCGGCGGCAGGCTCATCAGGATGGATTCGGTGCGGCCGCCGGATTGCAGGCCAAACAGGGTGCCGCGGTCCCAGACCAAATTGAATTCGACGTAGCGGCCGCGACGGTAGAGCTGGAACTCACGTTCGCGTTCGCCGAACGGCGTGTCGCGGCGGCGTTTGGCAATCGGTAGCCAGGCATCGAGGAAAGCATCGCCTACGGCACGCAGATACGCGAAGCAGGCCTCGAAGCCGCCTTCGCGCAGGTCGTCGAAGAAGAGGCCGCCGACGCCACGGGTTTCGCCGCGATGCTTGAGGAAAAAATATTCGTCGCACCAGCGCTTGTGCGCGGCGTACCGCGCTTCGCCGCCATGCGTGCTCGCCACGCAATGCGCGATCTCATGCCAGTGCCGCACGTCGGCATCAACCGGATAGAACGGGGTGAGATCGAAACCGCCGCCGAACCACCAGATTGGCGCGCGCCCTTCCGGCCGCGCCTCGAAGTAGCGCACGTTCATGTGCGTGGTCGGCACGTGTGGGTTGTGGGGATGCAGCACCAGAGACACGCCCAGCGCACGCCAGGGCGCGCCGGCCAGTTCGGGCCGGTGCGCCGTGGCGGATGGCGGCAAGGTCGCGCCGAGCACTTCGGAAAAATTGACCCCGCCCTGTTCGATCAGCGCGCCGTTCTTGAGCACGCGGGAGCGTCCGCCGCCGCCCAGGGAGGGGCCAGTGTCACGGGAGGCAGGCCGTTCCTGCGCATCCTGCGCTCCCGGCACTAGCACATCCGTGTGCGTCGGATGCAGGGAGTGACCGCCTTCTGTGCGGGTCCAGTTGTCCGCAAGAAAGTGCCCGTCGCCATCGCAGGTTTCGAGCGCGGCGCAGAGACGATCCTGCAGTTCTCGCAGATAGTCGGCGACCGCATCGGGGCGGGGAATGGAGGTCTCGGACTCGGCAACTTCGGCGCGGCTCATGCGCGATAGCTTGGCGGGTCGCGGCGCCGTGCGTCCAGCCGCGCCTGCACCTTGATGGCCCGTGCTGCATCGGCTTCGACGCAGGACGGGCAAGCTGGATCAGGGGCTGCGCGCGGCGCCGAACTGAAAACCAAGCTGCGGCTGCGAGTCGCGAACCGTCGCCATGTGCAGGCTGGCGGGCGCGCCGCCAGCGTCGAACGCATCGACCCAGGCTCGGCCCGCGTAGTCGCCGTTGCGCTCGCCGCAATCGCTCAGCGTCAGTAGAACGCTGAATTCGATGCTGGGGGTAATGGGGCTGCCCCACGCGCCATAGGGCACCGGCTTGTTGAGCCGGCCGTGGTAACGGCAAGTCGGTCCGCCGAAGTAGCGATCGAAACCTTCGAACTGTCCGTTGGCCGCTACCGTCAGTGAGCGAAGATTGAAATTCAGGAAGTTGTCGAAATATCTGTATTGCCCGGCCAGCGCCGTCACAGGCACGTCGCGGCGATAGGCAGTCGGGGCACTGTCATTGCCCGTCGGCACCAGGGTGAACTGTGCTGCAGGCAGTTGACCGGGTTTTTCGGAAAGGGTACCGGCATAGCCGCGCAAGCGGGCATCGATCTGCAACTGCGCCGTAATCAGTGCGACGGCATCCGTGGGCACGTCGTAGGCCACCGTCCTAGGCAAATGGTAGGACGAGGGTTCGCGGTGGGCGGTCAGGCCGAGAGCGAGCCGGCCGTCGGTTTGCGGAGCAATAACCCGTCCGGCCAACACGGCACCATGCGTCCTAAGGCCACGATTGATCGAGAAGTACACCGTGCCGTCGGCACTGAATAGCGCTTGGAACGGCTCGGCGGCATGTCCGTCCACTTGCAACATACCTTTGAACAGGCCCACCGTCGGCAACGTGTCGGTGCAGGGCACGCCGTCCACGCCGGCCAGCTTGCGCATTTCGATGGCACCATTGCCGTAGGTCGGACCACCGGCCGGGCCATCGGCGTTGTAGCGCAGCACCAGACGGTCGCAGCTCTGCAATTCCAATTCGATCCCGCCCCAGCGTGTCAGTCGGTGACTGGCCGGATCGAACTCGCCGAAGCGGATGCCGCGGCTGTCGCGTGCGTCGCCGCGCAGGACACTGCCGTCGAAGCGGGCTTCGGTGTAGAGCAGTAGCGGCGCACCCGCCGGATCGCCGGTGTACCAGAAAACCAAGGCATGTTCAGACGAATGCACGACGATGCTGAGGCCGTGTCCGCTCTGCGCCGGGTTGTACCAGGCGCCACTCAGGCCAGGCGGCAAGTTGCCGGCCAGGGCCGCGAGCGGCAGGAAGGCGAGGGCCAGGACGCCACACAGACGGCGGAGCAGGGTGCACGTCATGGGATTCTCCGTTTCAAATCCACAGGTTCAAGTCGAATGGGACCGGTGAGCTCTGCGTCCCGCGCGGAGCGACATTGTCAGGTGCGTGGCAGGGGCGCAACCTCTAAACCCCGCTCGCCTGTGTGCGGTTTGCGGCGTCCGGCTGCGCATCCCTATACTCGCCGCCCCGAATTCATCCAGTTATTCATGCCTTTGCGCGCGTCTATCGGTTCCCGCCACTCATGAGTCTGGCCTTGCGCGTGGACCATTCCGAGACGGGCGCGGCCTTGCTGCGCTTCGCGTTCGCCGCGACCTCGATCGAGGCTGTGCGGGTGGACTGCCCGTGGCTGGCCGGGCCCGGGCCGACCGAGTCCTGGTCGTCCGCGCTGGCGGGCGAGACGAGCGATCTGACCGTGGTGATCGTCGAAGTCGAGGAGGCGGCCTGCGGTGGCGTGGAGGGTGCGAGCGCGGAGGCTTATCGCCGCCTGCTGGCGAGCGTGCGTCCGTCGGCGCATCCGTATCTGCTGCGGATCTGGAACTATCTGGGCGCGATCAACGAAGGGGCGGGCGACGACGAACGCTACCGACGCTTCTGTGTCGGCCGCGCCGCCGCGGTGGATGCGCGCTTCAACGCGCCGCCGCCGGCCGCGACCGCGATCGGCACGCCGTCGACAGGCACGGTGCAGGTGATCGCGCTGTGCGCGCGCGAGCCGGGCATCGCGCTGGAAAATCCGCGCCAGACCCCGGCCTGGCAGTACCCACGCGAGTACAGTCCGGTGCCGCCGGGTTTCTCCCGCGGGGTGCTGGTGGGCGAGGGCGACGGGCTGCGACTGCTTGCCTCCGGCACGGCCAGCATCGTCGGGCACGTCTCGCAGCATCCGAACGATGCGGCGGCGCAACTGCGCGAGAGTCTCGCCAATCTCGACGTACTGCTGGACGAGGGCGCCGTGTGCAGCGGGCGTCGTTTCAGTCTCGACCGCTGCGAGGCCTTGCGCGTCTACCTGCGCGATCCTGCGGACCTGGGCTTCGTGCAAACCGCGCTGGCCGGGCGCGTGGCGCTGGATCGCGTGCTGTTCCTGCACGGCGATATCTGCCGGCGCGAGTTGCTGGTCGAACTGGAAGGCGTGTTCTGGGCGGAGTGACTCAGCGGAGTGACCGTAAGTTCAGCCCCCCTGTTCCTCGATCTTCGCGTCCTGTTCCTGCTTGGCCTTCTGCAACGCGTCCTCGACCGCGCGGGCCTTGTCCTGCGGTTCCTGGATCGCGCGTTGCAGGGCGCGGTCCTGCTCGCGCGGCGGCGGCGGTTCGCTGCTGCAGGCGACAAGTACGAAGGCAAGCGGCAGCGCGACGAAGTGGATGCGGTTCATGGCGTGATCTCCGGTTTGATGTCTAACGGCCAGCCCCTGATCGTGGCAACGCCGCGGATCGCTTCCAGATCGGTGTCGATCTGGCGTTGGCGACGACGCAGCGCATTCTGTTCAGCGGCCTTGACGCTGGCGAGGCGTGAATCGATGCCGTCGCGTTCAGTCTTGAGCAGATGCAGCGCCTCGCCCAGGCGGTGCGCTTCGCGGTAGTCGGCAGCAGCGCACTCGGCCGCCACGACCTGGCCCGCGCGGCCCTCGTTCCAACC